>NZ_JASAUT010000028.1:0-117254 GCF_029952935.1 Bradyrhizobium sp. Mp19
GGGTGCCGATCGCACCCATGGGCCCCGTGCAAAAGGTAGAAAGCACGGGGGTAGGACCACAGGTGTAACCGGAAACAACCCGGCTTTCCCTGCGCGATGGGCTACGGCTTACTTCGTGCTCTCCCCGGCGAGACTGGGCTTGCTTGTCACCGTCTTCGCAACGCGCACCGCGCAATCGGAAAAGACACCTGCCGCTAGGGCGTCAGGACCACACGACTTCACCGTCCGCCTCATGCGCGTTCGTCAACTGCGCAATCGGCGTCCACCGCATCTCGACCCACGTTCGTGACGACCGCGAAGCGCCCCTCGTGTCGGGCGAGACGGAGGGATTAAACATCTGAGTTGGGGTCCACGTCAAGACAAAATTCTGAAAACACGAATATCTCCATCCCCGCTACCTGGCAAAATCCGGCTGCCAGTGGCGCAGTTCGCGCGTGGCGTAGGTGACAGCGCCGATTGTCGTGTAGGACGCCGCCTCCAGCATCATATTGCGTGCGAGCCTGAGGGCCCGCGCCTCGCAGATCGCCCGCTGCTGCTCGTCGGCGATCCACTCGAAATCGATGTTGTGCGCGAGACCAAGGATGCGCCGGATGGTCTTGGCCGCGGCGAAGCCGACGGTATCCTGGAACAATCGCGCCATATAAGCCTGCCGTTCCGCCTCCAGCCGCGCGGCGCCAGCTTCGCCCGTGAACAGCAACGACGGATAACCGTCGCCCTTCGCCTCGTTGCGCCACAGCGCGAGAAATTTTCGCGAGAACCCGGCCCAGACGCCCTCGATGGTCTCGAGCAGCCATGCCTCGAACGAGGCGCGCTCGCCCGGCGTGCGCTCGTGGCCGGCGGAGGCCAGATAGGCCATCAGGAGGTTGCCGATGACGGCGCCGATGTCGAAGCCCATCGGGCCGTAGAAGGCGAACTCGGGATCGATCACCTTGGTCTCGCTCTCGGTGACCATGATCGAGCCGGTGTGCAGGTCGCCGTGCAGCAGCGCCTCCGGGCTCGCCATGAATTTCAGCTTGAGCCTGCTGATCGCGACGTGCAGGTCAAGGTCTTCGCGGAACGCCGCTGCGGTCGCGTCGAGGTAGGGCGCGGTCCAGCGGTTCTGCTCGGCGGTGCGATAGGGATCGGTGAAGATCAGATCCTCGGTGATCTTGCACAGCGCGTGGTTGCCGGCGAAATCGGCGATGCCCTGCTTCTTCTCCGCGGCCGACAACGCAAGGTCGGACGTGAAGAACAGCGTTTGCGCCAGGAAGGTCGATATATCCTCGACAAAGCGCGGGTACCGCGTGGCCTCGATCAGGCCCTTGCGCATGATGATGTGCGGCTCGAGCAGCTCCATCGCGGTGAGCGCGAGCGGCGCATCATGATGCAGCACCGCCGGCACGAGCATCGGCGCCAGCCGCGCCTGATGCACCAGCGCCATGTGCTCGTAATGCGCCCGCGACAGCGGCAGCGGCCAGCTCTCGCCGACGAGGCGCACATAGGGCAGCGCCTGCTTGACCGCGAGGCCGCCGCTTCCGCCCTTGACGATGAAGACGAGGTTGAGATTGCCGTCGCCGACCTCGCTGATCGACCAGTCCGCCGGCGCGCCGCCGAGCTGCGCGCCGATGGCGGGCAGCCCCGCGAGATAATCCCGCAGATCGGCTTCCCGCAGGATTCGATATGCGCTCTGCCCGGAGCCTGGCTGGGACTGCAGGTTCATCGTGGTCGCCTCCTCCGCATTGCCAGGGCGAGGTTGATCCCCGCTCCATTGGCGTCAGTTTCTAAAACAGCATCCCCATCGGTACGTAGCCCGGGTGAGCGAAGCGATACCCGGGAAAGTGATCCCGCATGTCGCTTCGCTCATGCGGGCTACTTCTGATCCAACGAAAACTGCGTATCAGAACGGCATCCCCATCAGTTTCGACAGCCGCTCGATCGAGAGATAGCCGGAATGATAGGCCCACATCGCGATCGCGAAGATCACGGCCGAGATCAGCGTGGTCCACAACAGCTTGCGGCCCATCCGCGCCAGGATCGGCGCGCCGGGATCGGTGCCGGGCGCGCCGACGCCGTCCTCATGCTGGCTGCGTATGCCAAACGGCAGCGTCAGGAACAGCACGAGCCACCAAAGCACGAAGTAGATCGCTAGCCCTGTGGAGATCTGGTACGCCATATGGCCTCAGGCCTGTTCGATCTCGACCAACGCGCCGGAAAAGTCCTTCGGGTGGAAGAACAGCACCGGCTTGCCATGCGCGCCGATCTTCGGCTGGCCGTCGCCGAGCACCCGCGCGCCCTCGGCGATCATGCGGTCACGGGCGGCGATGATGTCGGGCACGTCGTAGCAGACATGGTGGATGCCGCCGTCGGCATTGCGCTCGACGAATTTCGCGATCGGCGAGGCATCGCCCAGCGGCTCGATGAACTCGATCTTGGTGTTCGGCAGCGTCACGAACACGGTGATGACGCCGTGCTCCGGCAGCGGCACCGCATCGGAAATCTCGGCATTGAAGGCAGTGCCGTAGATCTTCGCGGCCTGCTTGGCGTCCTTGACCGCGATCGCGACGTGATTGAGCCGGCCCAGCATCTCTCTCTCCCTTTAGTTGAGCATGATCTTTTCGGAAAACCGCTTCGCACTTTTCCGGATCATGCTTAGGCTCAAACCGTCAGAACGTGCACGACGCAGATCGGCTTCTTGCCCCATTGCTCGTTCAGCACCGCCCGCACCGCGCGCCGCACCGATTCCCCCAGCGCGTCCGGATCGCGCCGCCGCGGCTTCGGCAGGCCCTCGATCGTCGATACCACCACATCGAACACGATGTCGTCGAGCAGTTCGCCTGCCGCATTGTTCTCCGGCATGCCGACCAGATCAACCTCGGGGTCGTCGACGAGCTCGCCCTGCGCGGTCATGGCGATGGCGACGAAGGCGCAGCCGGCAAAGCCCATCCGCCGCCGCTCCACCACGGCGCGCGACTTCGAGTCCTCAAGGATGGTTCCGTCCTTGTAGAGCCGGCCCGCCGGCACCTCGCCGACGATGCCGGGCTCACCGGGCCCGAGCTTGACGAGGTCGCCGTTGCGGCAGGTCAAGACCTTGGGCACGCCGGCGGCGCGCGCCAGCTTGGCGTGTTCGGCCAGATGCAGCGCCTCGCCATGGACCGGGATCAAGAGCTGCGGCCGCACCCAGGAGATCATGTCGCGCAGCTCGTCGCGGCGCGGGTGGCCGGAGACGTGCACCAGGTGCTCGCGGTCGGTGATGATCTCGACGCCCTGCATGACCAGGTTGTTGATGATGGAGCCGACCGCCTTCTCGTTGCCGGGAATGGTGCGGGAGGAGAAGATCACGGTGTCGCCCTTGTTCAGGGTGACCTGCGGATGGTCGTCATTGGCGATCCGCGCCAGCGCTGCGCGCGGCTCGCCCTGGCTGCCGGTGCACAGCGCCAGCACCTTGTCGGCCGGGAAATGGCCGTAATAGTCGGCGCTGCGGAATTTATGCGAGCCGTCGAGATAGCCGCATTCGCGCGCCACCTGCACCACGCGCTCCATGGCGCGGCCGACCACGACCACCTCGCGGTCGGCGGCGTTCGCGGCGTCCGCCACAGCCCGCACCCGGGCGACATTGGAGGCGAAGGTCGTGACCGCGACCCGGCCCTTGGCCGCCTTGACCAGCTTCTTGATTGTGGCGGCGACCTCGGTCTCCGACGGCGAGCGTCCGTCGCGCACCGCATTGGTGGAATCGCCGACCAGCGCCAGCACGCCTTCATCGCCGAGCTCGCGCAGCCGCCGCTCGTCGGTCGGCTGGCCGATGATCGGGGTCGGATCGATCTTCCAGTCGCCGGTATGCAGCACGGTGCCGACATCGGTCATGATCGCCAGCGCGTGCGATTCCGGAATCGAATGCGCGACCGGGATGAACTCGACATTGAACGGACCGATATCGACCCGCCCGCCCGACGGAATCACCGTGACCGGGATTTTTGGCGGGTTGCGCTCGGCGGCGCATTTGGCCTCGAACAGCGCGGCGCTGAATTGCGTCGCATAGATCTTGCAGCCGAGCTTCGGCCAGAGATCGATGATGGCGCCGAAATGATCCTCATGGGCGTGCGTCAGCACGAGGCCCACCAGATTCTTGCGCTCCTTCTCGAGGAAGCGGACGTCGGGCATGATCAGGTCGATGCCCGGCAGATGCTCCTCGTCGCCAAAGGAGACGCCGAGATCGACCGCGAGGAAGGAGCGCTGGTGGCGGTTGCCGAGGCCGTAGATCGACAGGTTCATGCCGATCTCGCCGACGCCGCCGAGCGGCGCAAAGGTGAGTTCGTCGGGACGCGCCATCAGTTCGCCCTCACCGAGGCTGCGGAGCCGAAATAGACCTCGCCGGCGGTCACGGGCAGGCGCTCGCCGTCAGCGGTGCGGACGATCAGGCAGCCGGTATCATCGATGGTGTCGAACGTGCCTTCAAGGGTCGCCGAGCCGGTCTGGACCGCGACCTTCTCGCCGAGCCCAGCCGCGCGCTCCAGCCACAGCCTGCGGATCTCGGGGAAACCGCGGCCGTCGTCCCAGATGCCGCGAAATTCGACCCAGGCGTCCGACAGCGCGGCAAACAGCTCCTCCGCCCCGATCTGGATGCCGAGCGCCGCGAGCGATACGGCCGGCGTCGGCGTCCCCTCGGGTGCTGCGACGACATTGGTGCCGATGCCGACGACGACCGCCAGCCGGCTCCCGATGGCCTCGGCCTCCAGTAGGATGCCCGAGAGCTTCTTGCCATTGGCCAGCACGTCGTTTGGCCATTTCAGGGTGAACTTCGGGCTGTCCGGCCCGAGCCGCAGCGCCGCCTCGATGCTGACCTTCCGCAGCGCGGCTTCGAGCGACAGCCCGGCGGCAAAGCCGAGGGTGGCGGCGACTGCCGGCTGGACGTCCGTCACCTCGAGGATCGTGCTGGCGAGATTGCCGCGCGGCGCGACCCAGACCCGCTGCCGCCGCCCGCGGCCCGCGGTCTGTTCCGGCGTCACGAACCACATCGGCCCCTGCTCGCCGTCGCGGGCGCGCAGCATCGCCTCGGCATTGGTCGAGCCGATCTGATCGAAGGCGGCGAGCCGGTAGCCCGCCGCTATGGCCCGCGGCCCGAGCGTGAAGGTCATGTCAGCGTTATGCGCATGATTGGTTCCGAAAGCCAGCATCCCGATTTCGGAACCGCAGGCGTCAAAATAGTGATTTGGCTGCCGCCGTGGCCACGCTCACCAGCGGACCCGGATAGGCGAAGAAGAAGATGTTGAAGATGCCTGCGACCGCCAGCACGGTGCGCAGCTCGACGCGGACCGGGTCGAGCTTGCCGAGCGGCTGGTCGAAATACATCACCTTGACGATCGACAGATAGTAGAACGCGCCCACCACGCTGGTCAGCACGCCGATCACGGCGAGCGTGAACAGATTGGCCTTGATCGCGGCGACGAACACGTACCACTTGCCGAAGAACCCGGCGAGCGGCGGCACGCCGGCCAGCGAGAACAACAGCATCGCGAAGATGAAGGCGAGCAGCGGGTTGGTGCGGGACAGGCCGGCGAAATCGCTGATCTGCTCCAGTGCCTGGCCGTTCCGCTTCATCGCCAGGATGATGCTGAACGAGCCGAGCGTCATCGCGACATAGATCGCGATGTAGATCAGGACGCCCTGGGCGCCCTCGACCGTGCCCGAGGCGAGGCCGACCAGCGCAAAGCCCATATGGCCGATCGAGGAATAGGCCATCAGGCGCTTGATGTTGGTCTGGCCGATCGCCGCGAACGAACCCAGCGCCATCGAGGCGATCGCCACGAACACCAGGATCTGCTGCCACTGGGTGACGATGCCCGGGAACGCGGTCAGCGTCGCGCGGGTGAACACCGCGAGGGCCGCGACCTTCGGGGCGGACGCGAAGAACGCCGTCACCGGCGTCGGCGCGCCCTCATAGACGTCCGGCGTCCACATGTGGAACGGCACCGCCGAGACCTTGAAGCAGAGACCGGCGAGCAGGAACACCAGGCCGAACACGATGCCGATGCTGCCGGTGGTTGCCGCCGCCGCGATGCCGGCGAAGCTGACGGTACCGGTGAAGCCGTAGATCAGCGAGGCGCCGTAGAGCAGCATGCCTGACGACAGCGCGCCGAGCACGAAATACTTCAGGCCCGCCTCGCTCGACTTGGCGTTGTCGCGCTGGCTGGCGGCGACGACGTAGAGCGCAAGGCTCATCAGCTCGAGGCCGAGATAGAGCGAGATCAAATCGCCGGCCGAGATCAGCACCATCATGCCGAGCGTCGACAGCAGCACCAGGATCGAGAACTCGAAGTTGCGGCTCGACGGCTGAGACAGGTATTCGGTCGACAGGATCAGGGTTGCCGCCGAGGCGATCAGGGCGAGGACCTTCAGGAAGCGGGCGAAATCGTCGACGATGAAGCTGCCGCCGAAGGTCACGAGCTTGCCGGCCGGCAGCCAGAGCTCCAGCACGCCGGTCAGCACCAGGAGACAGATCGCGAGCGCCGTGACGAGCCGCGTCGTCCCCTGCCCGCGATAGGCTCCGATCATCAACAGCACCATGGCGCCGACCGCGAGCACCAGCTCCGGCAGCACCGGCTGCAACTGATAACCTGCACTGGAAAAGCTCATGACGAGGGCCTTACTGGACGGTCAGCGCGGCTGCCTTCACGGCAGTCACGGCGGTTTGGTAATTGTTGACGAGCTGCTGCACCGAGGCGGCCGACATGTCGAGCACCGGCTTCGGATAGACGCCGAACAGGATGGTCAGCGCGATCAGCGGGAACAGCGTCACGCATTCGCGGAAGGTGAGATCCTTGATCGACATCAGCGACGGCTTGACCAGCGCGCCGAACACCACCTTGCGGTAGAGCCAGAGCGCGTAGCAGGCCGACAGGATCACGCCCGTGGTGGCGAAGAACGCGGTCGGCAAGGAGATCTTGAAGGTGCCGAGCAGCGTCATGAACTCGCCGACGAATCCGCTCGTGCCCGGCAGACCGACATTGGCCATGGTGAAGACCATGAAGGTCAGCGCATAGAGCGGCATCCGGTTGACGAGGCCGCCATAGGCCGCGATCTCGCGGGTGTGCATGCGGTCGTAGACCACGCCGACGCAGAGGAACAGCGCGCCCGAGACGATGCCGTGCGAGACCATCTGGAACATGCCGCCGGCGACGCCCTGCGTCGTCACCGCGAAGATGCCCATGGTGACGAAGCCCATATGCGCGACGGACGAATATGCGATCAGCTTCTTCATGTCCTCCTGCATCATCGCCACCAGCGAGGTGTAGATGATGGCGATGACGGACAGCACGAACACGAACGGCGCGAAGTCGTGCGAGGCCAGCGGGAACATCGGCAGCGAGAAGCGCAGGAAGCCGTAGCCGCCCATCTTCAGCAGGATCGCGGCCAGGATCACCGAGCCCGCCGTCGGCGCCTCGACGTGCGCGTCGGGCAGCCAGGTGTGCACCGGCCACATCGGCATCTTCACCGCGAACGAGGCGAAGAAGGCCAGCCACGCCCAGGTCTGCATCGACCGCGGCACCGCGGTGTGCATCAGGGTCGGGATGTCGGTGGTGCCGGCGTTCCAGTACAGCGCCATGATGGCGAGCAGCATCAGGACCGAGCCGAGGAAGGTGTAGAGGAAGAACTTGAACGACGCATAGACCCGGCGCGGGCCGCCCCAGACGCCGATGATCAGGAACATCGGGATCAGGCCGCCCTCGAAGAACAGGTAGAACAGCACGAGGTCGAGCGCCGAGAAGGTGCCGACCATCAGCGTTTCCAGGATCAGGAACGCCATCATGTATTCGCCGACGCGCTGCGTCACCGACTTCCAGCTCGCGATGATGCAGAGCGGCATGATCGCGGTGGTCAGGATGATCAGCGGCAGCGAGATGCCGTCGACGCCCATGTGATAGGTGATGCCGGTGGCAAGCCAGGACGCCTTCTCGACGAACTGGAAGTCGGTCGAGGCCGGATCGAAGCGCGCCACCAGGATCAGCGAAATCGCGAAGGTGATCAGCGTGGTCCACAGCGCGATCCAGCGCGCGGTGCGGCTCGCGGTCTCGTCACCGCCCCGCGCCAGCAGATAGACCAGGATCGCGCCGACCGCCGGCAGGAAGGTCGTGACCGAAAGGATGGGCCAGGTTGTCATTTACTGGCCTCCCAAGCCGAACATGAACCAGGTGATCAATCCGGCGGCCCCGATCAGCATCGCGAATGCGTAGTGATAGAGGTAGCCGGTCTGCAATTTCACGACGTTGCGGGTGACGTCGAGCACGCGGGCGGAAACGCCATCGGGACCGAAGCCGTCGATGATGAAGCCGTCGCCCTTCTTCCACAGCGTGTAGCCGAGCCACTTCGCCGGGCGCACGAAGATCCAGTCGTACAGCTCGTCGAAGTACCATTTGTTGAGCAGGAACTGGTACAGCATCGGCTGCTGCTGCGCGAGCTCGACCGGCAGATACGGCCTGCGGATGTAGAACAGATACGAGATGAACAGGCCGAGCGCCATCATCACGGTGGGCAGCGGCGCGAGCCAGCCCGGCATGTGCTCCATGTCCTCGAGGATGTGCGGGTTCATCTTCACGGACTCGCGGAAGAACTCTTCCACGCCGTGATGGCCGACGAACAGCTCCTTGAACGGCAGGCCGGCGAGGATCGAGCCGGCGGCGAGCACGCCGATCGGCACCAGCATCCACACCGGGCTCTCATGCGCCGCCTCGTAGTGCTTCTGGTCGTGCGGCTCGCCGAAGAACGTCTTGAAGATCAGACGCCAGGAGTAGAACGAGGTCAGGCCGGCGGCCACGATGGTCAAGAGATAGGCGTAGGTCGCGAACGGGTTATGCGCCGCATAGGCCGCCTCGATGATCGCGTCCTTCGAGAAGTAGCCGGCGAACAGCGGGAAGCCGGTCAGCGCCAGGGTGCCGATGCACATCACCGCGAAGGTGTACGGGATCTTGCGCCACAGGCCGCCCATGTTGCGGATGTCCTGCTCGTGATGCATCGCGTAGATCACCGAGCCTGACCCTAAGAACAGCAGCGCCTTGAAGAAGGCGTGCGTGAACAGGTGGAACATGCCGACCGAATAAGCCCCCGCTCCCATCGCCACGAACATGTATCCGAGCTGCGAACAGGTCGAATACGCGACGATGCGCTTGATGTCGTTCTGCACGAGGCCGATCGTGGCGGCGAAGAACGCCGTGGTCGCGCCGAAGAACATCACCACCGCCTGCGCGGTCGGCGACAGCTCGAACAGCGGCGACAGCCGCGCCACCATGAAGACCCCGGCGGTGACCATGGTCGCGGCGTGGATCAGCGCCGACACCGGGGTCGGACCTTCCATCGCGTCCGGCAACCAGGTGTGCAGCAGGAACTGGGCCGACTTGCCCATCGCGCCCATGAACAGCAACAGGCAGGTCAAGGTCAGCGCGTCGACCTGATGGCCGAAGAAGTTGATGGTCTTGCCGGTCAGACCGGGCGCGGCATGGAAGATGGTCTCGAAATCGGTCGAGCCGACCAGCGCGAAGATCGCGAAGATGCCGAGCGCGAAGCCGAAGTCACCGACGCGGTTGACCACGAAGGCCTTGATCGCCGCGGCATTGGCCGACGGCTTCTGATACCAGAACCCGATCAGGAGGTAGCTCGCGAGGCCGACGCCCTCCCAGCCGAAGAACAGCTGCACGAGGTTGTCTGATGTCACCAGCATCAGCATCGCGAAGGTGAACAGCGAGAGATAGCCGAAGAAGCGCGGCCGGTTCGGATCCTCGTCCATGTAGCCGATGGAGTAGAGGTGGACGAGCGCGGATACCGTGTTGACCACGACCAGCATCACGGCGGTCAGGGTGTCGACCCGCAGCGTCCAGGCCACCTGCAGGTCGCCCGAGGTGATCCAGGGCAGCAGCACGACGCGCGCGTCATGGTGCATAAAACCGACATCGACCAGCGCGAACCAGGACAGCGCCGCCGAGACGAACAGCAGGCCGGTGGTGATCAGCTCGGCGAGGCGCGAGCCGGCGGCCGCCGGCTCGGAGACATGGTGATCGTCATGGCCATGGTCGTCATGACCGTGATCGTCATGGGCGGCGGAGGCATGGGCGTCGCCATGCGCGTCGTCGTGATGGTCGACGGTATCGCCGCTCGGGCAGCGCGCATGGGCACCGACCAGCGAGATGATGCCTGCGAGGATGGCGCCCAGCAGAGGCAGGAATACGATTGCCTGAACCATAACTGCGCCTAGCCCTTCATCAGATTGACGTCTTCAACCGCGATCGAACCGCGGTTGCGGAAATACACCACCAGCACGGCGAGACCGATCGCAGCCTCGGCGGCGGCCACTGTCAGCACCAAGAGCGCGAACACCTGGCCGACGATGTCGCCGAGGAAGGTCGAGAACGCCACCAGGTTGATGTTGACCGACAACAAGATCAGCTCGATCGACATCAGGATGACGATGATGTTCTTGCGGTTGAGGAAGATGCCGAGGATCCCGAGCGTGAACAGGATCGCGGCGACCGCGAGATAGTGTCCGAGCCCGATCGTCATTTCACCCACTCCGCCGCGTCGGCATCCTGCAGGCCCTGCCCCGACGCCACCTTGCGCATCGCCATCGCCATCTCGGGCGTGCGCGCGTTCTGCACGTTGATGTTCTGCCGCTTGACCTTGGCCTTGTGGCGCAGCGTCAGCACGATGGCGCCGATCATCGCGACCAGCAGCACCATGCCGGCGAGCTGGAAGTAATGGATGTACTTCGTATAGAGCACGAGGCCGAGCGCCTCGGTGTTGCTGACATTGGTCGGGATCGCCGCGGTGATCGTCTTGGTCACGGCCGGGTTGATCACCCAGGCGCCGACGACGAGCAGCAGCTCGAACATGAAGATGCCGCCGATCACGATGCCGATCGGCAGATACTGGATGAAGCCCTCGCGCAGTTCGACGAAATCGACGTCGAGCATCATGATCACGAACAGGAACAGCACCGCGACGGCGCCGACATAGACCACGATCAGCATCATCCCGAGGAACTCGGCGCCCATCAGGATGAACAGCCCGGCCGCGTTGACGAAGGCCAGGATCAGGAACAGCACGGAGTGCACGGGATTGCGCGAGACAATCACCATGACCGCCGAGGCCACGCAGGCCGCGGCAAACAGATAGAAGAACAGCGCCGAAAGGATCATGCCCTCACCTCACCGGTACGGCGCGTCGAGCGCGATCGACTTCGCGATCTCGCGCTCCCAGCGGTCGCCATTGGCGAGCAGCTTGGCCTTGTCATAGTACAGTTCCTCGCGGGTCTCGGTCGCGAATTCGAAATTCGGTCCCTCGACGATGGCGTCCACCGGGCATGCCTCCTGGCACAGGCCGCAATAGATGCACTTCACCATGTCGATGTCGTAACGCACCGTGCGGCGGGTGCCGTCGTTGCGGCGCGGACCGGCCTCGATCGTGATCGCCTGCGCCGGGCAGATCGCCTCGCACAGCTTGCAGGCGATGCAGCGCTCCTCGCCGTTCGGATAGCGGCGTAGCGCGTGCTCGCCGCGAAAGCGCGGCGAGATCGGGCCCTTCTCGAAGGGATAGTTCAGCGTAGGCTTCGGCTGGAAGAAATAGCGCATCGCAAGGAAGAACGCCGAGACGAATTCCGAGAGCAGAAGCGAGCGGGCTGTTGCGTTGACATTGACACTCATGACGGCCTCACTTCGGCGCGATGCCGGCGAACTGCAGCACGCCGGCCACGATCACCACCATCGCCAGCGACAGCGGCAGGAACACCTTCCAGCCGAGCCGCATCAGTTGATCGTAGCGGTAGCGCGGCACGATCGCCTTCGCCATCGCGAACATGAAGAACATGAAGAACACCTTCAGGGCGAACCAGACGATGCCCGGAATCCAGGTGAACGGCGGCAGGTTGACCGGCGGCAGCCAGCCGCCCAGGAACAGGATCGACGCCAGCGCGCACATCGTGGTGATCGCGACATACTCGCCGAGCATGAACAAAAGATACGGCGTCGAGCCGTATTCGGTCATGAAGCCGGCGACCAGTTCGGATTCGGCTTCGACCAGGTCGAACGGCGGACGGTTAGTTTCCGCCAGCGCCGAGACGTAGAACACCACGAACATCGGGAACAGCGGCCACACGTACCAGTTCAGGATGGTGAGCTGCGGCAGGCCGATCAGGTGCGCAAGCCCGCGGGTATTCTGCGCCTCGACCACCGCCGACAGGTTCAGCGAGCCGACGCAGAGCAGCACGGTGATGATGACGAAGCCGATCGAGACCTCGTAGGACACCATCTGCGCCGCCGAGCGCAGCGCGGCCAGGAACGGGTATTTCGAGTTCGACGACCAGCCGGCCATAATGATGCCGTAGATCGACAGCGACGAGATCGCGAAGATGTAGAGAACGCCGACATTGATGTCGGAGATCACCCAGCCGAGATCGAACGGGATCACGGCCCAGGCGGCCAGCGCCAGCACGCACGAGACCAGCGGCGCCAGCAGGAACACGCCCTTGTTGGAGCCAGACGGAATCACCGGCTCCTTCAGCACGAATTTCAGGAGGTCGGCGAAGGATTGCAGCAATCCGAACGGGCCGACCACGTTGGGGCCGCGGCGGATCTGCACCGCCGCCCAGATCTTGCGGTCGGCGAGCAGGATGTAGGCGATCGCGATCAGGAGCACGACGAGCAGCAACAGGCTCTCCGCGACCATGATGATCAGCGGCCAGAGGAAGCCGGTCCAGAACGAGCTTGCGAAGAATTCAGCCATCAGGTCACGCTCACTCCGCTGCCGTCAGCATTCGGCCCGACGCCAGCCGCGAGCATTCCGCCATCACGGCAGAGGCCCGCGCGATCGGGTTGGTCAGATAAAAATCCTCGACGGTCGGCTTGAATGCCGCCTTGTCGACGCTGCCGCCCTTGCCGGCCAGCGCCTTGACGTCGTCGGCCTTGCCGGCCTCGATCTGGTCGAGCCGCATCAGATGCGGATAGGCCTTGAACATCGCCTGGCGCAGCGCCTGCAGCGAGTCGAACGGCAGCTTCTTGCCGAGCACGTCGGACAGCGCGCGGATGATCGCCCAGTCCTCGCGGGCCTCGCCCGGCGGGAACGCGGCCCGGTTGGCGATCTGCGCCCGGCCCTCGGTGTTGACGTAGATGCCGGACTTCTCGGTATAGGCCGCGCCCGGCAGGATGACATCGGCGCGATGCGCACCCTGGTCGCCATGGGTGCCGATATAGACCACGAAGGTGCCGTCCGGCGCCTTGATCTCGTCGGCGCCGAGCAGGAACAGCACGTCGATCGTACCGAAGGTCGTCATCTGCGCCGAGGTCAGCCCGCCCGCCGCCGGCGAGAAGCCGATATCGAGTGCGCCGGCGCGGGAGGCGGTATCCTGCAGCACGGCAAAGCCGTTCCAGCCGTCCTTCAACGCGCCGACGTCGAGTGCGAGCTTGGCGGCCTGCGCCAGCACGGCTGCGCCGTCATGCCTGGTGTAGGCGCCGGCGCCGACCAGGATGATCGGGTGCTGGGCCTTCTTCAAGACGTCGGCAAAGGAGTGCTTGCCCGCCACGAGATCGGCCAGCGTATCGGTGCCCGCGCCGAGATAGTCGTGGTCATAGGTGAAATCGGCCTTGGCGCCGATCATGCCGACCTTAAGCCCGCCGGTACGCCAGCGCTTGCGGATCCGCGCGTTCAGCACGGCGGCTTCCTTGCGCGGATGCGAGCCGATGATCAGGATCGCGTCGGCCTGGTCGATGCCGGCAATGGTCGGATTGAAGATGTAGGAGCCGCGGCCGGCCTTGGCGTCGAACGCATCGCCGCCCTGCACGGCGAGATTGACCGAGCCGAACTTCGCGAGCAGTTCCTTCAGCGCATACATTTCGTCGACCGCGGCGAGATCGCCGGCGATCGCGCCGATCCGCTTGCCGTCGCTGCGGCCGGCCCTGGCGGCGATGGCGGCGAAGGCTTCCTGCCAGGTCGCCGGCCGGAGCTGGCCGTTCTCGCGCACATAGGGACGGTCGAGGCGCTGCGTGCGCAGGCCGTCGACGACGTGGCGGGTCTTGTCGGATATCCACTCCTCGTTCACCGCCTCGTTGATGCGCGGCAGGATGCGCATCACCTCGCGGCCACGGGTGTCGACGCGGATCGCAGATCCGACGCCGTCCATGACGTCGACCGACTGGGTCTTGCCGAGCTCCCAGGGCCGGGCCGCGAAGGCGTAGGGCTTCGAGGTCAGCGCGCCGACCGGGCAGATGTCGACGAGGTTGCCCTGCAGCTCCGAGCTCAGCGCCTGCTCGAGATAGGTGGTGATCTCCATGTCCTCGCCGCGGCCGGTCGCGCCCATTTCGGGCGCGCCGCAGACTTCGGCGGAGAAGCGGACGCAGCGCGTGCACTGGATGCAGCGGTTCATCGAGGTCTTGACCAGCGCGCCGAGATACTTGTCCTCGACCGCACGCTTGTTCTCGGCGAAACGGCTGGTGTCGACGCCGTAGCCCATCGCCTGGTCCTGCAGATCGCACTCGCCGCCCTGGTCGCAGATCGGGCAGTCCAGCGGATGGTTGATCAGCAGGAACTCCATCACGCCTTCGCGTGCCTTCTTCACCATCGGCGAACGGGTCGAAATCTCCGGCGGCTCGCCCTTCGGGCCCGGACGGCAGTCGCGCACGGCCCAGGCGCAGCTCGCCACCGGCTTCGGGCCGCCCTTCACCTCGACCAGGCACATCCGGCAATTGCCGGCGATCGACAGCCGCTCGTGATAGCAGAAGCGCGGAATCTCTGCGCCGGCCGCCTCGCATGCCTGCAGCAGCGTGTACTCCGGCGGCACATCGATCTCTTTGCCATCGACGATGATCTTGCTCATGTCTGTCTCAAGTCTTTCCGAGCTTGCAGTCGGGCGGTGCGACGCTCGCGGTTTTCAATGAGGTCTTCACCCATTGCTGGGTGTCGGTGCCGTAGGTCGCGAGGTAGGCAGGCTGCGCCTGGTTCTTCTCGCAGAGGAACGGCAGATGCGGTTTCAGGTCGTAGTCACACGATGCCTGCCATTCGCGCTTGTCCGCGAATGCGGCAAAGGTCTCCTCGCAGGCATAGAGGAAGTACGAGACAAAACTCTCATACTGCGATCGCTCTTCGCGGCCACCAGCCTTGATGGCGTCGTAATCGGGCTGAGCGAATTTCGGATTCTGGAATGCGAGATCGGTGTAGCCGAGAAACGCCGAACGCGCGCTGGAGGCGCGGTTCGAAGTGCGGATTTCGTTGATCTGCAGCAGGATTGCAACAAAGCCGAGCAGCGCCACGGTCGCCTGCGCCATCTGCGCAAGCGTCCCGTATTTCTGCCACCATGCGGCCTGTTGCGTCATCGTCAGCATTACTCCGCAGCAACCATGTGCATGGGATCGCGCACGCCCTGATCGTCGAGATCGGCGCTGTGCGAATACTGGTCGATGCGCTCCTCGATCTCGTGACGGAAATGCGCGATCAGGCCCTGGATCGGCCAGGCAGCGGCGTCGCCGAGCGCGCAGATGGTGTGGCCCTCGACCTGCTTGGTGACCTCGAGCAGCATGTCGATCTCGCGCTTGTGGGCGCGGCCCTCGGCCATGCGGGTCAAGACGCGCCACATCCACCCGGTGCCCTCGCGGCACGGCGTGCACTGGCCGCAGCTCTCATGCTTGTAGAAATAGGAGATGCGCGCGATCGCCCGGATCAGGTCGGTCGACTTGTCCATTACGATCACCGCCGCGGTGCCGAGGCCCGAGCGCAGCTTGCTCAAAGAGTCGAAATCCATCGGCGTGTCGATGATCTGCTCGGCCGGCACCATGCGCACCGACGAGCCGCCGGGGATCACGGCCTTCAGATTGCCCCAGCCGCCGCGGATGCCGCCGCAATGCTTCTCGATCAGCTCGCGGAACGGAATCCCCATCGCCTCTTCGACGTTGCAGGGCCGCTCGACGTGGCCGGAGATGCAGAACAGCTTGGTGCCGACATTGTTCGGCCGGCCGATGGCGGCGAACCAGGCGGCGCCGCGGCGCAGGATGTCGGGCGCGACCGCGATCGACTCGACGTTGTTGACGGTGGTCGGGCAGCCATAGAGGCCGACATTGGCCGGGAACGGCGGCTTCAGCCGCGGCTGGCCCTTCTTGCCCTCGAGGCTTTCGAGCAGCGCGGTCTCCTCGCCGCAGATATAGGCGCCGGCGCCGTGCGCGACATAGATGTCGAACGGCCAGCCGTTGATGTTGTCCTTGCCGACCAGCTTGGCCTCATAGGCCTGGTCGATCGCCGCCTGCAGCCGCTCGCGCTCGCGGATGAACTCGCCGCGGATATAGACGTAGCAGGCATGTGCGCCCATCGCGAAGCTCGCGAGCAGGCAGCCCTCGACCAAAAGGTGCGGGTCATGCCGCATGATCTCGCGGTCCTTGCAGGTGCCGGGCTCCGATTCGTCGGCGTTGACGACGAGGTAGCTCGGACGGCCGTCCTTGGATTCCTTCGGCATGAAGGACCACTTCATGCCGGTCGGGAAGCCGGCGCCGCCGCGGCCGCGCAGGCCCGACGCCTTCATCTCGTTGATGATCCAGTCGCGACCCTTGTCGATGATCCCTTTGGTGCCATCCCAGGCGCCTCTGCGGCGCGCGCCCTCGAGGCCCCAATCATGCAGGCCGTAGAGGTTCTTGAAGATGCGGTCCTTGTCGTCGAGCATGCTCAAAACTTTCCGAACATCACCGATTGGCTTGCGAATAAGCGAGCCCGGCAGCGCAGCCGCCGAACACGATGGCCCACAACAGGCTGGATTCCAGCGTGGCGCTTAGGCCGTAGCGTTGCAGCAGAAACATGAAGCCCGCCGCGACAACGGTATGCAGGGCAATCGTGCGCCAGGCCTTCATCGCAGCGCCCCTTCCCGTCTCATCTGCTAGCACCTGAAAGCTCCGCATCAGGTGGTTTCCTTCAGCGTCGTCGGCCCACCCACGGGCGCCGAGAACTGACGGTCGACCTGCGGGCCCGGCTTCGGCGGATTGCCGGCGGCAAAGCCGTCGAGCACCTTGCCGAAGCTTTCCTTGGTCAGGTCCTCATAGGTGTCCTTCCAGATCAGCACCATCGGCGCGTTCACGCAGGCCCCTAGGCACTCCACTTCTTCCCATGAGAAGTTGCCGTCCTTCGACAGCTGGAAGGGATCGTGATGGATGCGATGCTGGCAGACCTCGATCAGGTCGGCGGCGCCGCGCAGCCGGCACGGCGTGGTGCCGCACACCTGCACATGGGCCTTCTTGCCGACCGGCGAGAGCTGGAACATGGTGTAGAAGGTCGCGATCTCCAGCATGCGGATATGCGGCATCTCGAGCAGGTCGGCGACGGCGCGGATCGCCGCTTCCGAGACCCAGCCTTCATGCTGCTCCTGCACGCGCCACAGGATCGCGATCGCGGCCGAAGCCTGCCGTCCGGGCGGATATTTCTCGATCTGCTTCTTGGCCCAGGCGAGATTCTCGTCCGTGAACGTGAAGCTCGCGGGCTGCAATTCCTTCGGGGCAAGGCGGCGGACGGACATCGATCAAACTCTCATTGCGCGCGGTGCGGATGCGGACATCGTCACCGGTCGACCTCGCCGAACACGATGTCCAGCGAGCCCAGGATGGCGGAAACGTCGGCCAGCAGATGGCCCCTGCAGATGTGATCCATCGCCTGCAGATGGGCGAAGCCCGGCGCGCGGATCTTGCACTTGTAGGGCTTGTTGGTGCCGTCGGCGACGAGGTAGACGCCGAACTCGCCCTTCGGCGCCTCGACCGCGGCGTAGACTTCGCCGGCCGGCACGTGCACGCCTTCGGTGTACAGCTTGAAATGATGGATCAGCGCTTCCATCGAGCGCTTCATCTCACCACGGCGCGGCGGCGCGATCTTGTTGTCCTCGACCACGACCGGGCCCTGCCCGTCGGGTGCTTTGAGCTTCTGGATGCACTGCTTCATGATGCGCACCGACTGGCGCATCTCTTCCATGCGGATCAGATAGCGGTCGTAGCAGTCGCCGTTCTTGCCGATCGGAATATCGAAATCCATCTCGGCGTAGCACTCATAGGGCTGCGACTTGCGCAGGTCCCAGGCCGCGCCCGAGCCGCGCACCATCACGCCGGAGAAGCCCCACTCCCAGGCTTCCTTCAGCGGCACCACGCCGATATCGACGTTGCGCTGCTTGAAGATGCGGTTGCCGGTGAGCAGCCGATCGAGGTCGTCGACCACCTTGAGGAACGGATCGCACCACGTCTCGATGTCGTCGATCAGCTTCGGCGGCAGGTCCTGATGCACGCCGCCGACGCGGAAGAACGCCGCGTGCATGCGCGAGCCCGAGGCGCGCTCATAGAACACCATCAGCTTCTCGCGCTCTTCGAAGCCCCACAGCGGCGGGGTCAGCGCGCCGACGTCCATCGCCTGCGTGGTGACGTTGAGCAGGTGCGAGAGAATGCGGCCAATCTCGCAATAGAGCACGCGGATCAGCTGGCCGCGGCGCGGCACCGTGATGCCGAGCAGCTTTTCGGCCGCGAGGCAGAACGCATGCTCCTGGTTCATCGGCGCGACGTAGTCGAGCCGGTCGAAATACGGAATTGCCTGCAGATAGGTCTTGTGTTCGATCAGCTTCTCGGTGCCGCGGTGAAGCAGGCCGATATGCGGATCGACGCGCTCGACGACTTCGCCATCGAGCTCCAGCACGAGGCGCAGCACGCCGTGCGCCGCCGGATGCTGCGGTCCAAAGTTGATAGTGAAATTGCGAAGATTCTGTTCGTTCATGATCCGGCCTTCGGTTCCGCCTTCGCCTTTTCGTCACCCGGCAAGGGGTAGTCAGCCCCCTCCCACGGAGACAGGAAATCGAACTTGCGGAATTCCTGGTTGAGCCGGACCGGCTCATACAGCACTCGCTTCTCCTGGTCGTCGTAGCGGACCTCGACGAAGCCGGTGAGCGGGAAATCCTTGCGCAGCGGATGGCCGTCGAAGCCGTAATCCGTCAGCAGGCGGCGCATGTCCGGATGACCGGTGAAGATCACGCCATACAGGTCGTAGGTCTCGCGCTCGAACCAGTCGGCGCCGGGGAAGACGCCGATGAGCGACGGCACCTGCGTGGTCTCGTCGGCCTCGCCGCGCAAACGGATGCGCGCGTTCAGCGTCGGCGACAGCAGATGGTAGACAACGTCGAAGCGCTTCTCGCGGCTCGGATAGTCGACTGCGGTCACGTCGGTGACGTTGACGAAGCGGCAGCCGGGATCGTCACGCAGAAAACGTGCGACCTCCACGATTCTGCCAATCTCGACGTCGATAGTGAGTTGATTGAACGCGACCGAGTGCGCCGTGGCCGCGCCCGGAAGCGCGCTCACGATCGTCTGCCCAAGGGCGTCGAGCTTGCCGTCGTCCATACCTGAAACCTTAGCGTTCAATGGTGCCGATACGGCGGATCTTCTTCTGCAGCAGCAGCACGCCGTAGAGCAACGCTTCCGCCGTGGGCGGACAGCCCGGCACGTAGATGTCGATCGGCACGATGCGATCGCAGCCACGCACCACCGAATAGGAGTAGTGATAGTAGCCGCCGCCATTGGCGCAGGAGCCCATCGAGATGACGTAGCGCGGCTCCGGCATCTGGTCGTAGACCTTGCGCAGCGCGGGCGCCATCTTGTTGGTCAGGGTGCCCGCAACGATCATCACATCGGACTGCCGCGGCGAGGCGCGCGGTGCGAAGCCGAAGCGTTCGACGTCATAGCGCGGCATCGAGACCTGCATCATCTCGACCGCACAGCAGGCGAGACCGAAGGTCATCCACATCAGGGAGCCGGTGCGCGCCCAAGTGATGAGGTCATCGGCCGCGGCGACGAAGAAGCCCTTGTCGGACAGTTCGTGATTGACCTCGAGGAAAAACGGATCATTGGCGCCGACCGGCTTGCCGGTCGACGGATCAAGAATCCCCTTCGGAGCCATGGCGATCTCAGATTTGGCAATCGCCGGCTGGGAGGTTGCGGCGGTGGGGCTCAATCCCATTCGAGCGCGCCTTTCTTCCATTCATACGCAAACCCGACCGTCAGCACGGCCAGGAACACCATCATCGACCAGAACCCGGTGGCGCCGAGCTTTCCGAACGCCACGGCCCAGGGGAACAGGAACGCCACTTCGAGGTCGAAGATGATGAAGAGGATCGCCACCAGATAGAAGCGGACGTCGAACTTCATGCGGGCGTCGTCAAAAGCGTTGAATCCGCATTCATAGGCGGACAGCTTTTCCGGGTCCGGCGATTGGAACGCGACCAGGAACGGTGCGATCAGGAGCGCCAGACCGATCAGGCTCGCAACTCCGACAAAGACCACAAGTGGGAGATAATTCTGCAGGATGCCGGTCATCGGCGAGGCCTTCTTGCTGCGGTTTCGGACGTGCCGCAGATTCGTTGATTGGAATTGTTCTTGAGGCTTTAGCGCAGCGCAACAGGGGGCGCAAGACAAGCTATTTTGACGCTTTTACCGTCCTTCCCGCGGGCTCTTGGCCTCATCAGGCGGATGCGCTTGCCTCCATGGGTAACGCCGCGACGGCCATCCTGTGCCCTGCGCTCTTCCCATATC
Source organism: Bradyrhizobium sp. Mp19 (assembly GCF_029952935.1). NCBI lineage: Bacteria > Pseudomonadati > Pseudomonadota > Alphaproteobacteria > Hyphomicrobiales > Nitrobacteraceae > Bradyrhizobium > Bradyrhizobium sp. Mp19. Next base: position 20,541 of record NZ_JASAUT010000028.1, read on the forward strand.
AGCCCAGCCCCCGTTCGGCAGCGAGCATCTCGGCGGCGGTCAGGGTGAGCCGATCGATGTGTCCGAGCAGCAGCTCGAGATCCCCCGGCGCAAGCTGTTCCAGCAGGCGCCGGTTTCGCTCCTGCGCGCCGGCCACGATGGCATCATGAGCCGCCAGGCCGGCCTTGGTAAGAGAGACTAAAGTCTCCCGGTTGTCGCGCGGATTGGCCGCCTTCGCCACCAGCTTGCGCGCCACGAGTTCGGCGAGCGCCCGGCTGATCTGCCCCTTGTCCATGCCGACGGCCTCGGCGAGCCGCACCACACTCATCGGCGGCCGCCGGCCGAGCGAGGCGACCAGGCCGAACTCGACCGAGGACAGGCCGGTCAGGCGCTTGTAGCGCAGCATCGCGCCGCGCCTGAGCAGGTTCGCCAGCACCATCAGCCGCGACGACATCATCGCGGTAATCGGCGCCAGTTCGGAATCGACAACGGCCTCCGGCGGCAAGGCCCTCTCAGTCCTGAGCTTCTCGGTCATCACCAACCTCTGCCAACAAAGCCGCGCGCTGCCAAGTTCAACGAGATCGTTGACATTGTCATCGACATATCGTTGACTTGGTCAACGATAGATCAGCCGCCGGCGCCAGACCAGCGGCGGGGAGGACAACATGACGATCAGCCAGCGGGACCGCGATCTCGGCACGGCCTATGCGATGAAGCCGTCCAGCACCCGGACCGAGCTCACCTCGGTCGGCCGCGGCACGCCGATGGGCGAGCTGCTGCGCCGGTATTGGCACCCGGTCGGCCTCACCGGTGACGCCACCGATATCCCCAGAAAAGTCCGCGCGCTTGGCGAAGACCTGATCCTGTTCCGCGACCGGCATGGCCGGGTCGGTCTGCTGCATGCGCGCTGCTGCCACCGCGGCACCACACTCTATTACGGCAAGGTCGAGGAAGACGGCATCCGCTGCTGCTATCACGGCTGGAAGTTCGACACCGAGGGCCGCTGCCTCGAACAACCCTGCGAGCCCGAAGGCGGCCTGTTCAAGGACAGGGTGCGCCAGCCCTGGTATCCGGTGCAGAAACGCTACGGCCTGATCTTCGCCTATATGGGGCCGGCCGAGAAACGGCCGGTGCTGCCGCGCTACGAGTGCCTGGAGAACATGGACGACGGCGAGTTCGTCGAGGCCGATGATTCCTCGATCGGCGGCGGCGGCCCTGCCGTGATCCCCTGCAACTGGCTGCAGCATTTCGAAAACGTCGCCGACCCCTATCATGTGCCGGTGCTGCACGGCTCGTTCTCAGGGCCGCAGTTCACCAATATGATGGCCTCGATGCCCGAGGTGAAGTTCGAGATGTCGCCGCGCGGGGTCGCGGTGCGTTCGATCCGCAGGCAGGACGACGGCAAGGTGTTCTACCGCGTCACCGAGGCCGCCCTCCCCACACTCCGCGTCGTGCCCAATCCGCGGGTCGCGCAGTTCGCGCGCGTCGAATCGATCGGCTGGACCTTGCCGATCGACGACACCTCGTTTCGCATCTACGTCGCCGGCCGGGTCAAGAACGCGGGCGATATCGGGCGAATGCGCTCGAAGTTCAACGGCAAGTTCTGGTGGGACATGACCGAGGCCGAGCACCAGCAATTCCCCGGCGACTACGAGGCCCAGGTCGGCCAGGGGCCGATGACGATCCATTCGGAAGAGCATTTTGGCCAGAGCGACCGCGGCATCCTGATGATCCGCCGGATGCTCTCTGACCAGCTCGAGGCCATGGCCAGCGGCCGCGACCCGATCGGGGTGTCGTTCGACGCCGACACGAGGCCGGTCGAATTCGAGGCAGGGAATTACATCCGCGAGGCGTAAAGCCCGCGCGCAAGCAACAACAAAGAAGATCGGGGGAGCAAGTCATGGTCGATGTCGCACCGCAAGCGGCCGCGCCAATACAAGCTGCGGCCGCGCCCTCGGCGCGCCGCTACTACGTCCTCGCCTTGCTCACGATCATCTACGCCCTCAACTTCCTCGACCGCACCATCTTCAACGTGCTGATCGAACCGATCAAGAAGGAGTTCACGCTCAGCGACACCACTATGGGCCTGCTCGCCGGGTTCGGCTTCGTGCTGTTCTATTCGCTACTCGGCATTCCCATCGCGCGGATGGCCGATCGCCTCAACCGCCGCAACATCGTCGCGGTCGCCTTCGCGTTCTGGAGCGCCATGACCTATCTCTGCGGCCTCGCCTCCAGCGTCACGACGCTGGCGCTGGCGCGGGTCGGCGTCGGAATCGGGGAGTCAGCGGGAACGCCGGCCTCGCAATCGATGATCGCCGACCTGTTCGACAAGAATGAACGACCGCGCGCGCTCGGCATCTACGCGATCGGCACCTATCTCGGCGTCTTCCTCGGCTATTTCATCGGCGGCTATGTCAACCAGCACTATGGCTGGCGGATGGCGTTCTTCACCGCGGGCCTGCCCGGCATCGCGCTCGCCGCCGTGCTGTGGCTGACGATCACTGAACCGAAGCGCGGCGCAATGGCCGAGACCTTCAAGGCCGAGCCGATCGGGCCGACATTGCGCTTCCTGGTATCGCAGCCGAGCTTCGTTATCGTGCTGGTCGGCTTTTGTCTGACGACCTACACCAACTACGCCACCGCGGTGTGGATCCCGCCGTTCCTGGCGCGCATCCATCACCTCACCAGCGCCGAGATCGGCACCTATGCCGGCACCTTCAAGGGTCTCGCCGGCATGGCGGGCACGCTGATCGGCGGCCTCGTGGTGGCGCAGATCGGCCGTCGCGACGACCGCTGGAAGCTGTGGGCGCCCGCGATCATGTCGGGCCTCGCCGGCCCGGTGTTCGCGCTGTGCATGCTGACGCAAAGCTTCACGCTGATGGTCGCGACGCTGGCGCTGACCTCGTTCATGGTCGGCTTTCATCTCGGCCCGATCTTCGCGATCGCGCAGACGGTGGTAAAACCCAGCATGCGCGCGCTGGCCTCGGCGATCGTGCTGCTGACCGCGACTTGCTTCGGCCAGGGCGTCGGCCCCCTCGCCGTCGGCATGATCAACGACGAGCTGAAAGGCACCTACGGCGTCGATGCGGTTCGCTACTCGCTGCTGTCGGCCGCGCTCACGACGACGCTCGGTGCCCTGCTGTTCGTGTGGGCGGCGCGCGCGATCCGCACCGACATCGCGCGCGCGAGCTAGCACCTCAGCCGAACCCGCGCGTGGCGTCAGGCGGCGCTCACGTCAGCTTCCCGGTATACTTCTCCAGCGCCGACCAGGCGTCCGCGCCATAGGTCTTCTGCCACTGCGTGTAGAAGCCAGCCTTCACCAACGCGGCCCTGAACTGCACGGGATCGGGCTTGTTGAAGGTCATGCCCTTCTCGGTCAGCTCGGCCTGCAGCGAGCGGTCCATCTCGACCAGATCGGCGCGCTCCTTCACCGCCGCGGCGTCGAACGCGGCCTTGATGAGCTCGAGCAGATCGGTCGGCAGACCCGCCATCGCGCGGCGGTTGCCGAGGATCCAGTAACCGCTCCAGCAATGGTTCGAGAGCGCGCAGAATTTCTGCACCTCGTAGAGCTTTCCAGTGGAGACCTGCGCCAGCGGATTCTCCTGCCCTTCGACGATGTGGGTCTGCAGCGCCGAATAGAGCTCGCTGTAGGAGATGCTCGACGGCAATGCGCCGAGCCCTGAGAACAGCGACGTCAGCAATGCCGTCACCGGCACGCGGATCTTGAAGCCCTTGATATCGTCGACGCTGTTGAGCTGCCGGCTCGACGACGAGGTGATCTGGCGGAAGCCGTTGTCCCAGACCTTCTTCAGCGGCACGACGCCGGTCTTGGTGATCGCCTCGCGCACGAGGTCGCCGACGCCACCGTCCATCGCCGCCCAGACCTGGTCGTAGGACTGGAAGGCAAAGCCGATGCTGGGCAGCCCCGACAGCGGCACCAGCGTCGACAGCGTCATGCTGGGCGCCGCCAACAGCTCGATCCCGCCGGCCCGGACCTGCGACAGCATCTCCGGATCGCCGCCGAGCTGGCTGTTGGCGAACACCGTGATGAGGACCCGGCCGGACGACTGCGCGCCGACCGCCTTGGCGGCCTCAGTCAGGCGCATTGTTAGCGGATGGGTTTCCGGAGTGTTGACGCCGAGCTTGAGATCGAACTCGGCGGCGGCAAGGGCCGGCTTACCAAACATCGTGGCGGCAACTGCAGCAGAACCGGCTCCCAGCACCCGGCGGCGGGTCATTCTCATTGTTTTCATTATTGTTTTTCTCCCAAGCGCATGTCCGCGCTCACGGCCAGTTTTAGCCGGCCGCCAGTGTGACGCAAGGCACGGTGAAACCAATCCGCCCGTGGCACGAAACCATTTCCCGGAACTCACGAAACGATCCGGAAACAGATGGGGCCTACCAGTACCTGCCATAGACGGCGCACAGACGCCCGGAGGCGACCATGAACCACTCGATCCATTCAGCTGACCGCGCGACCCATCTCAAGATTGTGGTGGTTGCCCTTGTTGCGGCGATCGGGATTGCGGCGCTCGGCATCTCGGCCCGGAACAACGCGGATTTCACCCAGACTGCCCAGACGACGCAGGTCATCAAGGCCGGCAAGCCGGTCGCGATTACCTCCTCGGGCACCTCGACGGTCCGCTAAGACGCATTCAGGCTTCGGCAGACAAAACGGTCGCCCTCGGGCGGCCTTTTTTGTTGGTCCTCGAGCTCGGACCAGGATGGTGTGGCCTTTGCGAGCAAGTTCGGCTACGGCGATGCTGGACCACCGAGACCGGGGCGCGCGCGATCGACGTGTGCAAGGTCGCAACCCGGCTGAGCGCCGCGAATGACTGAGCCTTGCCTCGCCGGCGACAACATTGCGAAGCCGCAGGATGCTTCCCGTACCGACGGGTCGCGCCCTTTGCTCGGCCTCCCGGCATCGCTGCCGCTGGTGCTCGACCTCGACGGCACGCTGATCACGGGCGACCTGCTCTATCTGAGCTTCTTCTCGATCCTGCGCCGCAATCCGCTGATCGCCGTGTCATGCGCCGTTTGGCTGACGCGCGGCCGCGCGGCACTGAAGCGCCGGCTCGCACAGCGCCAGCGCATCGACTGGAGCCGGATCGAACTGCGCGAGGACGTCGTCGCATTGGCCGAGCGCGAGAACGCGGCCGGCCGCCGCATCGTGCTGGCAACCGCGGCCGACGCGCTGCTCGCACAGAAGCTGGCGTCGCGTCTGCCTTGGATCGACCAGGTGCTCGCCTCCGACGGCCAACATAATCTCAAGGGCGCCAACAAGGCCGACCTGTTGCTGAAGACATTTCCCGGGGGCTTCATCTACGCCGGCGACAGCGCCTCCGACCTCGCGGTCTGGGCCCACGCTGCCGGCATCATCACCGTCAATGCCCGCGATGCCGTGCGCGCCGTCGCGGCCGGGCTCGGCAGGCCGACGCTGCATCTGCAGGGCCGCGCGGCCGCAGCGAAGTCTTAATCGCGTCCTAACGCGGTCGCTCGATTGCAATCCGCTCCGCGACCCCAGTCTTAAAAGTTGTTCGGTTAAGGTCGGCGTCAACAGAGGCGCAGGCCACAATGAATTTGCAGCGGCAAGTAATTTCAACCGGCTTCAAGATCATCTGCACGGATTGCGGCAGTCTGGCGATCAAGGTCGCCGATCCGGCGCACGCATCCGGCGACACCATCATTGAATGCCGCCGCTGCAACGCGGTGCGCGGCACGGTGGCGGACCTGCACAACCTGGCGCGGCACGGCCGCGACCTGTTCGAATTCTAACCGCGGCCCCGCCGATGCTGTCAGACCCGAAGGCAACCGTGCAGAGCGACGTTCCCTTGGACACGGTCTGGTCGATCCTCGAGGCCGCCAACGAATTGGGCGATACCCACACGGTTGACGCCTGCCGCCGCGTGATCGACGCCAATCTGCGCGGCGATGCGCCGGGACAATCCGACCTCAACGCGGTCGCCGCATTCTTTGCCTGATCAAGACAACGTGTTGCCGTTCTGTGAATTCAATAAGGCGTCGCGGTGACGAATCGCCAAGCAGAAACATAACAACACAGACCGAGATATTGCTTTACTTGCTTCGTCCAGGGCCGACCGGCTAGCTGCCCGGCAGCATTTCGGATTCGGACGGACCGATGACATTGGCGCGCGATGACCTGGTTATCGGGGTCACGATCCCCGGGTTCTTCGTCCTCAGCGTCGTCTCGATGATCGCCTGCGGGCACGCATTCCCGGCGATGCATGTCTGGCGATCCGGCATCACCGCGCAGGCCGTCCTCGGCACCGCCATCATGGTCGCGTTCGTCCCGGCGTTCGTCGCGACACGGTTCAGCTTCGGTTATCTGGTGGGCTTCTCGCTGCTGTCAGCCGTGTTCGGCTTCGTCTGGCTCAGCTTCTTCAGCGCATTCGACTATCCGCACGCCATCGCCCGCTGGGCCATGATCGCCGCGCTGGCCGCCGCGATGATCCCTCTGATGCTGCAGAATATCCCGGTTTGGCGGCCCGATTTGTCCGAAACGGCCGTCAAGCGCATCGCGATTCTGCTGTTGGCGTCGTGCTTCTCCGTGCTGGTCGGCGACATCTCCTACGGGGCCAATCTTGGCAATCCCTATGGCGCAGCCCGCACCGCCGTCGTGCGGCCGGCGCTAATGAACTATCTCACCGGGATCATGATCGGCGCAGTCCTGCCCTATCTGTTCGCGCATTTCGCATCCCGCAGGCGATGGATTCCGGCGGCCGGTGTGCTGCTGCTTGCGCTTTGCTTCTATCCCGTCGTCAACAACAAGACCGTGCTGCTGCTGCCGATCTGGCTGCCGTTTCTGTTCTGGCTGTACGGCCGGTTCGACCCGCGGCTGGCCACGGTGCTCGCATTTCTGATCCCGATGCTCATCGGCCTTTCGGCTTTCGTCATTCTCGTCGCCGACAAGAACTACATCGTGTTCAGCGCCATCAATCTGCGCTTCGTCGCGATCCCGTCGCTCGCCCTCGATCAATACGCCGACTTCTTCGCGCACCGCGAGCTCACCCGGTTCTGCCAGATCACCGTCGTGCGATACATGACCGCCTGCCCGTACGGCGAGCTCGGCCCGACCCTCGGAGCGATCTATCAGGACGGCAATTTCAACGCGTCGTTCCTCGCCACCGAGGGCATCGCGTCGGTCGGTCTTGCGCTCGCCCCGCTGTCGGCGCTTGTCTGCGGCCTGATCCTGTCGGTGGGATCGATGGTCTCAAAGCACCTGTCGCCGCGCTTCATTGCGGTTTCGTCCGGCATCGCAGTTCAGGCGATCATGAACGTGCCGCTCACGACAGGCCTGCTGTCGAACGGCATAGCGCTGCTGTTCCTGCTGTGGTGGCTGACGCCCGAACAGCGGACGGCATTATCCGTCAGGCCCGAGCAGGCCGCTCAACCGGTCGGCGCCGTCGGCCTCGCGGCGTCCTGAGCTGTCGTGACAGTCGCCAAGTGCAGTGAACAGGGAGAGCAACCAACTCGTTACGGCACCGGCCCTGAGGGTCCGATGGTTCCGGGCCAAACACGCTGCTAAGTCATTGAAATGAATGGCGCGAGAGACGGGACTCGAACCCGCGGCCTCCGCCGTGACAGGGCGGCGCTCTAACCAACTGAGCTACTCCCGCGGATGCCGATCATCGGATTGATCCGCGCAGGACCGAGGGCATAAAGGCCCGCATCCGGTTAGTCAAGGACGTTGCGGATCCCTGCACAGCGTCGGCATTTTCGCGGCGCCGGCGCGAGTTGTCGCCTGTTTTCAGGGGAAACGGCGTAGTCAGCGAAGCCCCGAATCAAATAAGGCCTGATACGTCTGGGTTTCCTGTGGCCGGCCCGGCGCTGCCCGTTCCCGGAACCGGCGGTTTTCAGGACTTGTCCGGACGCACTTTCCCGACGCGAACGGCGCGCCATTCGCGTGAAAGCAGCAATCCAGCCATTCAGCAACGAGGAGGGCCAGACATGGCGAAGAAAGCAGCGACACCGGCGACGATCACGCTGAAGCATTTGGCGGCGGCCATCGCCGAAGAGCAGGAGCTGTCCAAGAAGCAGGCCGAGGCGATCCTGACCGACATGGTCACAAGGATCACCAAGCACCTCAAGAAGGGCGAGCGCATCAGGATCGTCGGCCTCGGCATCCTGCAGGTCCGCAAGCGCGCCGCCCGCATGGGCCGCAACCCGGCGACCGGCGAACAGATCCACATCAAGGCAAGCAAGAAGGTCGCCTTCCGCGCCGCCAAGGAGCTGAAGGAAGCCGTCTAGCGCCTTCTCTCTCCGTTAAGGCAAAGCGCCATTCCGGCTCGTGACGCGGCCCCGGAGTGGCGCTTTTCTGTTATTGTCCTTCGAAACTCGCCTTGACGGGGGTTTGCTCGCGCGAACCAACTTCGCCAAAGCGCATTGTTCCTTTTCCCTGTTTTTGCGCGGTTTTCATGCTGGCACCGGCTCTCGACTTCAAGCACACCGTCACCGAGCGCTTCCTGCGCTATGTCGTGATCGATACCCAGTCCGACCCGGATTCACCGACCTGCCCCTCCACCGAGAAGCAGAAGAATCTCGGGCGCCTGCTGGTCGCCGAGCTGCAGGCGATGGGAGTATCCGACGCGCATCTCGATCCGCACGGATACGTCTATGCGACGATCCCGGCCAATACCGACAAGACGGTGCCGGTGATCTGCTTCTGCTCGCACATGGATACCTCCCCCGACTGCACCGGCAAGAACGTCAGGCCGCAGGTCGTGAAGAACTACCGCGGCGGCGACATCGTGCTTCCCGCCGATGCCTCGCAGGTGATCCGCCCCGCCGAGCACGAAGCGCTGGCCGACCAGATCGGCAACGACATCATCACCACCGACGGCACCACCCTGCTCGGCGCCGACAACAAGGCGGGCCTTGCCGAGATCATGGATGCCGCGCATTTCCTGGTCACCAATCCGCAGATCAAGCACGGCACCATCAAGATCCTGTTCACGCCGGACGAGGAGATCGGCCGCGGCGTCGACAAGGTCGACATCAAGAAGCTGGGGGCCGATTTCGGCTACACCATGGATGGCGAGACCGCCGGCCATATCGAGGACGAGACTTTCTCGGCCGACGGCGCCAGCATCATCATCGAAGGCGTCGCGACCCATCCGGGATTCGCCAAGGGCAAAATGGAGCACGCGATCAAGATCGCCGCCGCGATCGTCGATCGCCTGCCCAAGGACACCTGCTCGCCCGAGACTACCGAGGGCAAGGAAGGCTTCCTGCATCCGGTCGCGATCTCGGGCGCGCTGGAGAACGCGCGGATCGACTTCATCGTACGCGATTTCACCGAGGCCGGCCTGAAGCAGAAGGAAGCGCTGCTGGAAGACATCGTGAACGATGTCATGAAAGGCTATCCTCGCTCGACCTACCGCATGGAGGTCAAGCAGCAGTACCGTAACATGAAGGATGTGATCGATCGCCACCCGCAGATCGTGGCCTATGCGATCGAGGCGATCGAGCGCGCCGGCCTCACGCCGGTGAAGACCTCGATCCGCGGCGGCACCGATGGCTCGCGGCTGTCCTTCATGGGACTGCCCTGCCCGAACATCTTCGCCGGCGAGCACGCGTTCCATTCGCGGCTCGAATGGGTCAGCCGGCAGGACATGGAGAAGGCCGTGCAGACCATCGTGCACCTGGCGATGATCTGGGAAGAGAAGGCCTGATCAGGCCCGCGCCGTCACGATCCAGATCGCGCCGGGCAGCAGCACCGCATCGCCCTTGACGAACGGCGCCAGCGCCTCGCGCATCGAGGCGATCGCCGTAGCGCGCACCTCATCTGGGTGCCCTTCCAGCGCGCGGCTGGCCGGCCCGATCTCAAGCGCGCCCTGGATCGCGGCATCGATGCCGCGCCCGGTCGCGACATCGAGCACAATCCGGCACGGCTCCATGGCAATGCCGGAGAACCCGGCTTCGCCCAGGATCCGCTTCACCCGCGCCTCGGAGGCGAACGCGAACGGGCCGGGATCCTCGGGCCCGAGCGGCGGCAGTTTCGGCACGTGCTTGTAGACGGCAGCAAGCGGCGTCATGAAGAACGGATTTTCGCGCGGCTCCTGCCAGCAGGCGAAGGCGAGACGGCCCGTCGGCTTCATGGCCTTGTGCAGATTGGCGAACGACACCACGGGATCGGCAAAGAACATCACGCCAAAGCGCGAGGCCAACAGATCAAAGCTCTCGCTGACAAACGGATAGACGGTCGCATCGGCCAGCGCGAACTCGACCGGCAAACCCTGCGGCGCGCTCTGCCGCGCCCGCGTCAGCATCGGCTCCGAGACATCGACGCCGAGCACGTGACCAGCGGGCGCGACCTTGGCCGCCAGCGCAAAGCTCGAGGCTCCGCTGCCACAGCCGACATCGACGACGCGTTCGCCGGCTTTCGGCGCGGCGCGATCGACCAGGAGGTCGAGCACCGGTTGCAGCACGATGTCCTGCGCGGCCTGCCGTGTGGCCCAGCGCTGACCGCCCGGCCCGTTCCAGTATGCGATCTGATCGGCGTTTTGCGGGTGGCCTGCGTTCATGCGATCCAAACCTTCTCAGGAAGCTTCTGTCGTCTCATGTTTGGGGAAAACCGCTTCGCACTTTTCCGGATCATGCCCTAGCAGCTCTCGCGCGTCGCGGCGCGCAGCATCGGCATCACCTGATAGGTGAATCCGGCATTGGCCTTGGTGACGGGATCGTTGGCGACGATCTCCTGCGGATCGGCGTCGTCAGGCAGTTGCAGCACGCCGAGGCCCCAGACGCCGGCGGGATCGGCGACCGGCCCGAACACCAGCGCCTTGCCGGCTTGCAGCAGTTCGCCGCAATAGGCGACGTGCGCCTGCATGATGGCGGCTTCCTGCGGCGTCATGTCCTGCGGAAAGGTCGGGCGCGGTCCGGTCAATTTGCAGACGTAGTATTTCATCGACCCGATCCGCGCTCGGAGATTATTTGGCGGCTGCGCTCGTGGGCTTGGCCGGCTTCGGCTTCGCGGCATTCGCCTTGGGCGCGCCCTGCCCGTCGCTGCGCGCAATGCCCCAGGGATCGGTCGGCTTCTGATCCGGCACACCGCTGAGCGCACGCTGATAGGCACGCTGCTGCCGCGCTTCGTTGGCCACATCGGCCGGCGACTTCTCGACCTCTTCGCGATAGCGCTGAACGTGATCCGACTGTGCGAATGCGGGTCCGGCAATCATCGTGAGAAGAAAAATCGCGGCGAGTTTGCGCATGCATCAAGTTCCCGGTTAGGCGGACAGAATAGCATCGCTGCAGCGTCGGCATCAAACCTGAGCGCGTGACTTTCGGCACCTTTCGCGCAATCGGCCATCGAACGACACTTGCCACGCCAGCGCGGAGCAAGCGCGGTCCCGGCCACCCCATCCACGCCACGGCCGGGATCGCGCCCTCTCCACGCGTTCACCGAGAGCCGTGCAATGGGCTTGCTCCGTAGGGCTCATCAACCAGAGGCCGCTTTGCAGCTCGTGAAACACCGCGCCACCGTCATCCTGCGCGAGCATGTGCAAGCGGAGGCCGAGCTGGTCGGACGAGCCGCGGTTCTCACCGATGGAACCGCAGGGACCATCGAGGGCGTGTTTCTGGACGAATCTCATGGGTTGCGCATCTCGATCAAGGGCCACATCGGGAAGTGGCCGATCGCGACCATCAGAATGCTTCAGCCATAGGCTGGATCCAGCGCCTTTACCTCAACGGGCAAGCGCCGATGCAATCTCCCAATCATCGGGAGAAGCATGCCCACTCGTCCGGACGGCTGGGCCGCTCGATAGGCTTCGTCTGAGGGTCGCGAATGGTGGGCGGTGAGAGGATCGAACTCCCGACCAATGGTGTGTAAAACCAGTGCTCTACCGCTGAGCTAACCGCCCTTGCCAGCGCGCCTCTTTAGCCTCGCCAGCCCTCAGGGCGCAAGGTCGCAAACGCCTCAATCTGTCAGCTCCAGTCCTTGGGTCGCGCTGGCAATTCCTTGAGATCATTGATCCATGGCGCGGTGGAGCGGCACCAGACCTGGCGTCGCGGGATCAATCGGTCGCGCTGGCGAATGCTGCCCCAGCGGATGCCCCAGTCGTCGGGCCCGCCGTCCTCGCCGCTCGTGAACAGCGGCGAACCGCAATCGCCGCAAAAATGCTGGAAGCGGATCCGGCCGTTGTCGCCCCGCTTGCTGTAGAGCTTCGGCGCACCTGCGGTCAGCCGCACCCGTTCGGCGCCACAGATCACCGTGACGCGGTAGGGCGAGCCGGTCAGCGCCTGGCAGTCTGTGCAATGGCAGATCGAGACCCGTTCGGGGTCGATCTCGGCCTGATAGATGATAGCCCCGCAATGGCATTGCCCGTCGATACGCATGTGGCGCGCTCCAATTCCGTCAAACAAAGCAGCCGCCGTGGGCGCGGTTCCATCGTCCAGGGCTCCGGCGCTCGGCCCGCTGCCTCCCTTGGCGGAGCAACGCCGGTATCCCGTACCCGCCTTGTTTGGGATACCAAATCGGGATACAAAAGCTGACCGAGATTCCGTGCCCGCCAAGGGGCGGCCAAGGGACGGCGCCATGTCGCAGATGCTTCAGATCCATGACCAGCTCCGGGAGATGATCCTGTCCCTCGACCTGGGCCCCGGCGAGCGGCTGACCGAGCGCTGGCTGGAGAGCCGGTTCGAGGGATCGCGCACGCCGATCCGTGCCGCGCTGGTCCGGCTCGAAGGCGAAGAGCTGGTGCGTCGCGACGGCCGCAACTGGATCGTCGCACCGATCGACCTCGGTGAGCTGGAGGCGCTGGCCGAGTTCCGGATTCCCCTGGAGACGACGGCCGTCCGCCTCGCCTGCGCGCGGGCGAGTGCGGCCGATATCGCCGGCGTCGAGGAAATGCTGGATGCCTGCCAGTCCGGCGCGCCGCGCGAGGAATGGCACCGGGTCGGCACCGATTTCCATGTCGAGATCGCGCGGCTCTCCGGCAATCCCTTCATCGTCAAGGCAATCGCCGGCGCCATGACCCGGCTGTCGCGGGCGCGCTGGCTGGAAGTGTGGACCGAGCCGTCGCGCGAGCAGGCCTGGCGCGAGCACCGGCGCATCCTCGGCTTCATCAAGGCCAACGATCCGGAGGCCGCCGCGCGCGAGGCCGCCGACCACATCACCGATACCCGCGATCGCCTGCTGCGTTCGCTCAACGAGGATCGCCGCGGCCTGCGCGCGCGCGGCTTCGCCGTGATCGGGCTGCGCTAACATGAACATCGAAGTCGATCGCGAAGCCCTGCTCGACGCGGGCCCCTGGAAACGCAATTTGATCGTCTGCGTGTTCGGCTCCTTCACGACAATCGTGGGGATGACGCTGCTGCTGCCGTTCCTGCCGCTCTATGTCGAGCAGCTCGGCGTGACCGATCACGCCGCGATCGTGCAATGGTCGGGCGTCGCCTATGGCGCAACCTTTTTCAGCGCGGCGCTGACGGCCCCCCTGTGGGGACGACTCGCCGATCGCTACGGCCGCAAGCTGATGCTGATCCGCGCCAGCCTCGGCATGGCGATCGCCATGTCGCTGATCGGCGTGGCGGACAATGTCTACGAGCTGGTCGGCCTGCGGCTGCTGACCGGCCTGCTCGGCGGCTACGCGTCGGGTTCGACCGTGCTGGTCGCGGCGCAGACGCCGAAAGCGAGGTCCGGCTGGGCAATCGGCGTGCTGTCGGCCGGCATCATGGCCGGCAGCCTGGTCGGTCCCTTGATCGGCGGCGTGCTGCCGGGGCTGATCGGCATCCGCGCGACCTTCTTCCTGATCGGCGGCGTCATCTTCTTCACCTTCCTCGGCACGACGTTCCTGATCCGAGAGGAAGCACGCCCGAAGACCGCGAAAGGCGGCAAGGCGCGTGGCGGCTGGTCGCTGGTCCCGGACAAGCGCCCTGTCGTCGCGATGTGGGGAACGGGCCTGCTGCTGATGGTCGCCAACATGTCGATCGAGCCGATCATCACGGTCTATGTCGCGCAGCTCGTCGAGACACCGCAGGTGACGTTCGTTGCCGGCCTCGTGATGTCGGCGGCGGCCTTCGGCAGCCTGTTGTCGTCCTCGCATCTCGGCAAGCTGGCCGATCGGGTCGGCCACTGGCGGATCATCACCATCTGCCTTGCTGTCTCGGCGCTGCTGTTGATCCCGCAGGCCTTCGTGGTCAGCGGCTGGCAGTTGATCCTGCTCCGCTTCCTGATGGGGCTCGCGCTCGGCGGCCTCCTGCCCTGCATCGCGAGCGTGATCCGGCACAACGTGCCCGATGCGGTCACCGGCAGCATGCTCGGCTATTCGATCTCGGCGCAATATGCCGGCCAGGTGATCGGCCCGCTCGCAGGCGGCTTCATCGGCGGCCATATCGGCATGCCCGCGGTGTTCCTCGGCACCAGCGTGCTGATGGCACTCGGCGCGATCGGCAATTTCATCGTCGAGAGGAAAGACTAGTTCCGGCGCCGGCGTACCCACGTCGGCAACTCGATCGTTCCGTACCGCAACGACGAAAAAGCCCGTCGGGGTGTCGGAACGCGCGCCATTCGTTCGTCCTTTTGCCTGTGAAGCCAGCAAATGGAGATACCCAATGGCCGACCTGACGCTGACCACCTTCGATTGGGTTCCGGAGATGCCGCGGGGATTTGTGCGCGACCTCCGGGTGCGCTGGGCATTGGAAGAGGCGCGCTTGCCGTATCGCGTTGCGAGCGTGCCATTTCGCGATCGGAGCGCCGAGCACTTCGCGCACCAGCCGTTCGGCCAGGTGCCGTGGCTGACCGACGGCGACATCTCGATCTTCGAGAGCGGCGCGATCCTGCTGCATCTCGGCGAGCGCAGCGACGCGCTGCTGCCGACCGATCCGCGCCAACGCAACGAGGCTTTGAAATGGCTGTTCGCAGCGCTCAACTCGGTCGAGATGGCGAGCCTGCCCTGGTCGCTCCTGGTATTCTCGGGCGAGAGCGGCGGCACGTCGGCATGGACACGCTTCGACGGCTTCCTGCAATCCCGGCTCAGGCACATGGAGCCGGTGCTGACGGGCCGCAAATGGCTGGCCGGGCCGTTCTCCGTCGCCGACGTTCTCATGGCGGATGTGCTGCGCCTGGTCGACCGCTTCGACGGACTGGCGGAATATCCCGCGTGTCGCGACTACGTCGCGCGCGCCACGGCCCGGCCGGCTTTCGCAAAAGCGCATGCCGATCAGATGGCGCACTTTGCCGCCGCGGACAGAGCCGCAGCCTTCCCGACCTGATCGCGAACAGCGAAAGCAAAAACGGCGCCCTAAGGCGCCGTTTTCTTATGTCGATCTGAGCTCGCTTCAGTGCGCCGTCAGGCCGCCGGACGCTTCATCGGAAGCATCGGGCTTAACGTCGACCTTGCTGGTCTCCTCTTCCCAGACGATCGGCGCCGGCACGCGGGTCAGCGCCTTGGCGACGACCTCATCCAGCCGCGAGACCGGAATGATGTCCATGCCGCCCTTGATCGCATCGGAAATCTCCGTGAGATCCTTGGCGTTGTCCTCCGGGATCAGCACCGTCTTGATGCCACCGCGCGCGGCAGCCAGAAGCTTCTCCTTCAGACCGCCGATCGGCAGCACGCGACCACGCAGCGTGATCTCGCCGGTCATCGCGACATCGTGGCGAACCGGGATGCCGGTCATGACCGAGATGATCGCGGTGGCCATCGCCACACCGGCGGACGGACCGTCCTTCGGCGTCGCGCCCTCCGGCACGTGAACGTGGATGTCGCGGCGGTCGAACATCGGCGGTTCGATGCCGTAGACGATCGCACGCGAGCGGACGTAAGACGCCGCCGCCGAAATCGACTCCTTCATCACGTCGCGCAGATTGCCCGTGACGGTCATCTTGCCCTTGCCGGGCATCATGACGCCTTCAATGGTCAACAGCTCGCCGCCGACATCGGTCCACGCCAGACCGGTGACGATACCGACCTGATCCTCGTCGTCGATCTCGCCGAAGCGATACTTCGGAACGCCGAGGAACTCTTCGATATTCGCCTCGGTGACCTTCACCGACTTCTTCTTGGAGATCATCAGCTCCTTCACCGCCTTGCGGGCGAGTGTGGAGAGCTCACGCTCCAGGTTACGCACGCCCGCTTCGCGGGTGTAGCGGCGGATCATCAAGAGCAAGGCCGCGTCGTCGATCGACCATTCCTTGGAGTCCAGACCGTGCTTGGAGAGCGCGCTCGGGATCAGATGCTTGCGCGCGATTTCGACCTTCTCGTTCTCCGTGTAGCCGGCGATCCGGATGATCTCCATGCGGTCCATCAGCGGGCCGGGAATATTCAGCGTATTCGCGGTCGTGATGAACATCACGTTGGACAGGTCGTAGTCGACCTCCAGGTAGTGGTCGTTGAAGGTCGAGTTCTGCTCGGGGTCCAGGACCTCAAGCAGCGCCGACGACGGATCGCCGCGGAAATCGGCGCCCATCTTGTCGATCTCGTCCAGCAGGAACAGCGGGTTCGAGGTCTTCGCCTTGCGCATCGACTGGATGATCTTGCCGGGCATCGAGCCGATATAGGTGCGGCGGTGACCGCGGATCTCGGCCTCGTCACGCACGCCGCCGAGCGACACGCGCACGAATTCGCGCCCCGTCGCCTTCGCGATCGACTTGCCAAGCGAGGTCTTACCGACGCCGGGAGGCCCGACCAGGCACAGGATCGGTCCGGTCAGCTTGTTGGCGCGCGACTGCACCGCGAGATACTCGACGATACGGTCCTTGACCTTCTCAAGCCCGTAGTGATCGGAGTCCAGCACCGCCTGCGCGGCCTCGAGGTCCTTCTTGACCTTGGACTTCTTGCCCCACGGGATCGACAGCAGCCAATCCAGATAGTTGCGCACGACGGTCGCTTCCGCGGACATCGGCGACATCTGGCGCAGCTTCTTCAGCTCGTGCTGGGCCTTCTCGCGTGCTTCCTTGGACAGCTTGGTCTTGGAGATCTTCTCCTCCAGATCGGCCAGTTCGTCGCGACCTTCGTCGTCACCGAGCTCCTTCTGGATCGCCTTCATCTGCTCGTTCAGGTAATACTCGCGCTGGGTCTTCTCCATCTGGCGCTTGACGCGCGAGCGGATGCGCTTCTCGACCTGCAACACCGAGATCTCGCTTTCCATCAGGCCCAGCACCTTCTCCAGGCGCTGCGTGACGGACAACGTCTCCAGGATCGCTTGCCGATCGGCAATCTTGACCGCGAGATGCGAAGCAACGGTATCGCCGAGCTTGGCGAAATCGGTGATCGCCTGAACCACGCCGACGACTTCGGCGGAGATCTTCTTGTTCAGCTTCACATAGCTTTCGAAGTCGGACACGACCGACCGCGCCAGCGCCTCGGCTTCGACCGAGTTGGCGTCCGTGTCGGCGAGTGCGACCGCGGTCGCCTCGTAATATTCGCTGCGGTCGGAATACTTCTCGACGCGCGCGCGCTCGAGACCCTCGACCAGCACCTTCACGGTGCCGTCGGGCAGTTTCAGGAGCTGCAGGACGCTGGCGAGCGTACCGGTCTCGTAAATTGAATCGGGTGCCGGATCGTCATCGGACGCGTTCTTCTGCGTCGCGAGCATGATCAGCGCGTCGTTCTTCATCACCTCTTCGAGCGCGCGGATCGATTTCTCGCGGCCGACGAACAGCGGCACGATCATGTGCGGGAAGACGACGATGTCGCGGAGCGGCAGCACCGGATAGGAGTGGCTTTCGCCGTGGACGATCGTTGGCCGGGGTTTTGAGGTCGTCATGGCCTAATCCTTTTGTTGTGCCCCCTTGCACGCAGTCCGCCTGCTTGCGCAACCGCCACAAGGTGCCTTGGTGATCCGGAATGAGAGTGCCGTCAGCAGCCGCTTATTCCGCATCGTGAAGCGACGAATCTCAACGCATGAGATCCCTCACCGATAGCATTAGGTGGCTATCAGGCGGGGGGGTGTCAAGTCTCAGAAGTGTCGGGAAATATAGGCTAAACAGGCATTTGCTGCTACGCCGCAAGGGCGCTGCTGCTGCGCCACCGCGGCCGCCGGAGCGTCCGGCAGCCGTGCATTTTTGGCGGGTCGAGACGAGCGCCGTTTAGGCGCTCGCGCTGCTCTCGACGGCGCGGTCGGAACGATCCGCGTAGATGTAGAGCGGACGCGCCGTTCCCTCGACGACCTCGCGCGAGATGACGACTTCCTCGACGCCTTCCAGGCCCGGGAGATCGAACATGGTTTCGAGCAGGATGCTCTCCAGGATCGACCGCAGGCCGCGCGCGCCGGTCTTGCGCTCGATCGCCTTGCGGGCGACCGCGCCAAGCGCCTCGTCGGCGAAGGTCAGCTCGATGTTCTCCATCTCGAACAGCCGCTGGTACTGCTTCACCAGCGCGTTCTTCGGATCGGTCAGGATCTTCTTCAGCGAGGCCTCGTCGAGGTCCTCCAGCGTCGCAACGACGGGCAGACGGCCGACGAATTCCGGGATCAAGCCGTACTTCAGCAGGTCTTCCGGCTCGACGTGACGGAAGATCTCGCCGGTGCGGCGGTCCTCCGGTGCAAGCACCTGCGCCGCGAAGCCGATCGAGGTCGAGCGGCCGCGCGCGGAGATGATCTTCTCCAGACCCGAGAACGCACCGCCGCAGATGAACAGGATGTTGGTGGTATCCACCTGCAGGAATTCCTGCTGCGGATGCTTGCGGCCGCCCTGCGGCGGGACCGAGGCCACCGTGCCTTCCATGATCTTCAGCAGCGCCTGCTGGACGCCCTCGCCCGACACATCGCGGGTGATCGAGGGATTGTCCGACTTGCGGCTGATCTTGTCGATTTCGTCGATATAGACGATGCCGCGCTGCGCACGCTCGACGTTGTAGTCGGCGGCCTGCAGCAGCTTCAGGATGATGTTCTCGACGTCCTCGCCGACATAGCCGGCTTCGGTCAGCGTCGTCGCGTCAGCCATGGTGAAGGGCACGTCGAGGATGCGGGCCAGCGTCTGCGCGAGCAGCGTCTTGCCCGAACCGGTCGGACCGATCAGCAGGATGTTCGACTTCGCCAGCTCGACGTCGTTGTGCTTGGTCTGATGGTTGAGCCGCTTGTAGTGGTTGTGGACGGCGACCGACAGCACCTTCTTGGCATGGCTCTGGCCGATCACGTAGTCGTCCAGGACCTTGCAGATTTCCTTCGGCGTCGGGATGCCGTCGCGCGACTTCACCAGCGAGGACTTGTTCTCCTCGCGAATGATGTCCATGCAGAGTTCGACACACTCGTCGCAAATGAAGACAGTCGGTCCGGCAATCAGCTTGCGAACTTCATGCTGGCTCTTGCCGCAGAACGAGCAATATAGCGTGTTCTTGGCGTCGCTCGTGCCGACCTTACTCATTCATTATCTCCGTCCGCCGTTCGATCTTGTTTGCCAGATCGACCCAATCCGGCACAAAACCGGGGTCTTGGGTAGATAGAGCAAATTCCGTACCAAAAAAGACCCTACGCAATACTGACCGTGTGGATCACGGTTTATTCGAATCTCCGCGATCATAGCCGATGCATCACAGCCAACCATGCTGGCACCCGACTATCAAGAATTCGCTAATCGGATGGCCGGCTCAAGACCGTGACAATACCGTGATTTTCAACGATCGCACGTGGAATACGCGTCGAAATCCACGGAACGTTGCGGGATTACCACGTCAGTATATGAGCACGAAAGCGGAACTTTCCGCCTGTGCGCATGCACCCGCCCGCGGGTCCACCGCCCTGCTTTTGCCGGTTATGTGAGGCGTCAATGTGGAGATCACACCGACGCCTCGAGATGCCTGCCCAGATCAGGCCGCCTTCGCGGCGGCCGGATCGTCCGGACGCTTGTCGATGACCTTGTCGACGAGGCCGAACGCCTTGGCGTCCTCGGCGGTGAGGAACTTGTCGCGCTCGAGCGCGTCCTCGATCGCCTTGTAGGTCTGGCCGGTATGCTTCACGTAGATCTCGTTGAGGCGCTTCTTGAGATTCAGGATCTCCTGCGCGTGCAGCATGATGTCGGTGGCCTGGCCCTGGAAGCCGCCGGAGGGCTGGTGCACCATGATGCGGGAATTCGGCAGCGTGAAGCGCATGTCCTTCTCGCCGGCGGCCAGCAGCAGCGAGCCCATCGAGGCGGCCTGCCCCGTGCACAGCGTCGATACCGGCGGACGGATGAACTGCATCGTGTCGTAGATCGCAAGGCCCGACGTCACCACGCCACCCGGCGAGTTGATGTACATCGAGATTTCCTTCTTCGGATTCTCGGCCTCGAGGAACAGCAGCTGCGCGACGATCAGCGTCGACATGCCGTCTTCCACCGGACCGGTGACGAAGATGATGCGCTCCTTCAAAAGGCGCGAGAAAATGTCGTAGGCGCGTTCGCCGCGATTGGTCTGCTCGACGACCATCGGCACGAGGTTCATGTAGGTTTCAACGGGATCGCGCATGAAAGAACCCAAGGGTTAGGGGTGATGCAGAACTTTGCTCAAGACTACTTGGCTCAAGACTACTGCCTCAAGGCTTAACCCAGATATGGGCCAATTTCCGGCCGACAAGACCGTCAACTCGCCGCACTAGCCACCTGGGCAGGTCGCAGAAGTTCAAGCCGATTCGCGTCGGTGCGCCTAGCGACGGGACCCGTCGCGAGGCGCGCTTTCGCGGTTCATCATTAACGCGAGGTGCCGGAATTAGGCGGCAGTTTTCTCGGCGTCTTCATCCTTGAACAGCTCCTCCTTGGTGACCTTCTTCTCGGTCACATTGGCGAGCTCCAGGACGAAGTCGACGACCTTGTCCTCGTAGATCGGGGCGCGGAGCTGGGCCAGCGCCTGGGCGTTGCTGCGGTAGTAGTCCCAGACCTCCTTCTCACGGCCGGGCATCTGGCGCGCACGCTCGATCACGGCGCGCGACACCTCGTCGTCGGTCACGGTGATCTTGTTCTTCTCGCCGATCTCCGACAGCACGAGGCCGAGGCGGACGCGGCGGTCGGCGATCTTGTGGTACTCCTCCTTTGCCGCTTCCTCGGTGGTGTTCTCGTCGGCGAAAGTCTTGCCGGACGAGTCCATCTCGGCCTTGATCGAGTTCCACATCAGGTTGAACTCTTCGCCGACAAGCGACGGCGGCGCCTCGAATTTGTGGCTCTCGTCGAGCCGGTCGAGCAGCGCGCGCTTGACCTTCTGGCGGGTGGCGCCGGCGAATTCGGCCGTCAGGCGCTCGCGGGCGGCTTCCTTCAGCTTGTCGAGCGACTCAAGGCCCAGCGTCTTGGCGAACTCGTCGTCGATCGTGGTCTCACCGGGCGCCTCGATCAGCGTTGCCGTGGTCTCGAACTCGGCCGGCTGGCCGGCGAGCTTCTCGTTCAGATAGTTCTTCGGGAACGAGACCTTCAGGGTGCGGGTCTCGTTGGTGCCGATGCCGATCAGCTGCTCCTCGAAGCCCGGGATGAACTGGCCGGCGCCGATCACGACCTGGATGCCCTCGCCGGTGCCGCCCTCGAAGGCCTCACCGTTGATGGTGCCCTTGAAGCTGATGGTGACGCGGTCGCCCTTCTCCGCCGCGCCCTCGGCCTTGGCATTGTACGGGCGGCTGCCTTCGGCGATCCGCTTGATGGCATCGTCGACGTCGGCGTCGGAGACGTCGACCACCGGCTTCTCGACCGAGAACGACTTGAAATCGGCGAGCTGGATCGGCGGCACGACCTCGATCGCGACGGTGTAGGTCAGGTCGGTCTTGCCCGACAGCAATTCCTCGACCTGGTCCTTCTCGGTCGGCATCGTGATCTTCGGCTCGCCGGCGAGGCGGAAGCCGCGATCTTCGAAGATCTGCCGGTTGGTGTCGCTGATGGTCTGGTCGATGGTCTCGGCCATCACCGAGCGGCCGTAGATCTTCTTCAGATGCGCCACCGGCACCTTGCCGGGACGGAAGCCGTTGAGACGGACCTTGTCCTTGAGGTCGACCAGCTTGGCGTCCGCCTTGGCATCGAGATCGGATGCCGGGACGCTGATCTTGAATTCGTGCTTCAATCCCTCGTTGAGGGTCTCGGTGACCTGCATGGTATCAATCTTCTTCCGCTTTTGCCGCGGCCCGAGCGGCCGTGGCAGTGTTCAATCTGTTCGACGATGGGCCTTGCGGCCTAACGTCTGTGGGTTCGGCGAACCCTCACCCCATCGGGGCCAAAGGTTCTCCAAGAATTCGTCATGCAAACGCTGTAAGCGCTTGGTGCGGGCGGAGGGACTCGAACCCCCACAACTTTCGTCACTGGAACCTAAATCCAGCGCGTCTACCAGTTCCGCCACGCCCGCGCGAAAAGCATCCCAGTCCGGCCGCGATGCCGCGGGCGGCCGGGCTTATAACATGCGCCCACCGGTTCGCAGCAAAAAAATGGCCGCTGTTGAGCCCGCCCTGCGACCGATCGCGACTGGACAGGTACTCTTGAAAATGGTCCGCATCGGCCGGATGGCAAGTCCTCCCGCAACTCCCGAATTTTCACTCACCCGGCGCAACCTGATCGCCGCCCTCGGCGCCGCGGCGCTTTGCCCCGCTCTGCCGGCCACCGGCGCGGCGCAGGGCCGGACCGCGGTCGCGCTCCAGGCCAGACCCGACCGCATCTCGCTTCGTCCGGGCGACGGACCGGGTCCTGGCCGACCGGGTCCTAGCGGACCGGAGACACCGGTCTGGTCACTCGGCAGTGGCGAGCTCCGCTTCAAGCGCGGCGAGGTCCTCGACGTGACCTTCGGCAATGACCTGCCGGTCGCGGCCGCGCTGGATTGCCGCGGGCTCGACGGCGTCGCGGCCGCGGAGCCACTGGCCTCCCGGGCGCTGCTTGGCGCCGGGGCCAAGGATAGCTTCCAGCTGCCGCTTCGGCACGCCGGCACCTTCCTGTGCGAGCCGCTGCTCGGTGATGGCGGCACGGCACCGGCACGGCCGCGGCCGCTGATCGTGACCGGCACTTCGCCGGTCGCAGTCGATCGCGACGAGGTCCTGCTGATCGAGGAGTGGCGCCTGCAGCCGGACGGAAGCGCAATTCCGGCCGGCAACGATCCAAAAGATTCGACGCAGATTCATACAATTAACGGCAAAACCTCATACGATATCTCGGCACCGGCCAATGCCCGCCTCAGACTCCGCTTTATCAACGGCAGCCAACGCAGCGTACTGGCGGTCAAGCTGGAGAACCTCGACGTCCGGGTGATGGCCATTGACGGCCAGCCGGCCGAACCGTTTCCGGCCCGCAACGGTGCGCTGGTCCTCGCTCCCGGCAGCCGCACCGATGTCTTCGTCGATGCGGCCGGACCGGCCGGAACCAGCTTTCCGATCCTGCTGCACGACGGCAAGCAGGCCCGCCCGGTCGGCAGGCTGGCCGTCTCGAACGACCCGCCAGTCCGCCCGGCGCCGTTCCCGCCGGCACCGCCGCTGCCCGGCAACGACATGCCCGCCCAGCTCGATCTCAAGAGCGCCGCCAGGTTCGAGCTAACCCTCGGCACGCCAACGGAATGGTTCCGTCCGGCGGACTTCAAGCCGTCAACCGCGCCGGCCTTTCAGGCCAAGGCCGGCCGGCCGGTCGTGCTGGCGCTGACCAACCGCGGCCCGATCGCCAGCGTGTTTCATCTGCACGGCCATCACTTCCGTCTGCTCGACCGGCTCGACGACGGCTGGAAGCCGTTCTGGCTCGACACGCTCGCGATTGAGCCGGGCCAGACCCAGCGCATCGCCTTCCTCGCTGAATATCCCGGCCGCTATTTGATCGAGCAGGTCGCGACCGACTGGGCCGGGCCGCGGCTGGTCCGATGGTACAGTGTCCAATAACAAAAAGAGGAAACGTCCATGAGCCAGACAGTTGCAGCGATCCGCGGAGTTCGGGCGCGAAGCGCCGTGGTGCCGCTCAAGCGCCCTGTGAAGAATGCCTTCGGCGTGATCGATTCCGGCCCGCTGGTTCTGATCGATGTCGAGACTGATCAGGGCGTTACCGGTCGCACCTACATCTTCGCCTACAGCAAGCTCACGCTTAAACCTCTTGCCTATCTGATCGGGGAGATCGGCCGCGAGCTCATCGGCAAGCCGGTCGCCCCGTTCGACCTCATGAAGGCGATGGACGCCAAGTTTCGCCTGCTCGGCTGGCAGGGCCTGGTCGGCATGGCGGTATCCGGACTCGACATGGCCTATTGGGATGTGCTCGGCCAGCTCGCCGGCCGGCCGCTGGTCGAACTGCTTGGCGGCTCGGCCAAGCCGATCAAGGCCTATGACAGCTACGGCGTGGTCGATCCCGTCGCCGATGAGCGCGCGCTGCGCCGCTCGCTCGACCAGGGCTTTCGCGGCATCAAGATCAAGGGCGGCGACGGTGATGCCGCCAATGACGAGCGCGTCGTGAAGGGCGTGCGCGCCCTGCTCGGCCCCGACATCGCGCTGATGATCGACTTCAACCAGTCGCTCGATCCGGCGGAGGCGACCCGGCGCATCGCCCGCCTTGCGCCCTACGATTTGCACTGGATCGAGGAGCCGGTGCCGCAGGAGAGCCTGTCCGGCCACGCCAAAGTCCGCGAGACCTCGCCGACACCGATCCAGGCCGGTGAGAACTGGTGGTTTCCGCGCGGCTTTGCCGAAGCGATCGCGGCCGGCGCATCCGACTTCATCATGCCCGACGTGATGAAGGTCGGCGGCGTCACCGGCTGGATGCAAGTCGCGGGACAAGCCGACGCCGCGTCGATCCCGATGTCGAGCCATCTGTTCGCGGAGGTCAGCGCGCATCTGCTCGCGGTGACACCGACCGCGCACTGGCTCGAATTCCTCGACTTCGCCGGCTCCATCCTCACAAGGCCCGCCGAAATCGTCGACGGCGCGGTGACCGCCCGCGGTCCCGGGCTCGGGATCGAATGGAACGAGCCGGCGGTCGCGAAGTATCTCGTGACCTAGCGGCGATCCTGGCTGGTGAGCGCGCGCTTCACCTTTGCGACGCATTCATGTAGGTCGATCCGAAATCGGAGCGCCCAATGTCGACCAATAGCAAGCTGACGCTCAAATTCCGTTGCCCGACGGAGCTCGACGGACTGATACCGGCCCCCATACCGGCGGCGCAGGGCGTTCCCGACTGGCTCAAGGCCATGCCGGCGACGGCCTTCTCTTCGATCAACCTGCACGACGAGGACACCATCAAGCGCTGCCCGCCGTTCGTGGATGCGATGACCTGCGGATTCTTGCTACCGCTGGTTTGCGATCTCAAGGTCGAGGACGGCGAAATCACATGGGACCAGGATTTGCCGCCGGGAGGCACGCCGGAATTCCCACGCTCACCGATCGGCTTCCACGACCCGGGTCAGGTCACCGGTACCCCGTTGTTTGAAGAGGGCCGCTTCTTTCTCAAATTCCACAACTTGTGGACCGTCGAAGCCCCGGAAGGCTACGCGATCTACTTCACCCATCCCGTCAACCGCTTCGATCTGCCATTCACCACACTCAGCGGCCTGGTCAATTCCGACCTCTATGCCGACAATTGGGTGCACTTTCCGGCGTACTGGCACGACAGGAATTTCAGAGGCGTCCTGCCCAAGGGGACTCCGATCGCGCAATGCATTCCCGTCAAGCGAGACGACTGGACCGCGCAGGCATCGCCGTTCACCGCGGAAGACGCCAAGCGGGTCGGCGAACTCCGCACCGAGCTCAAACGGCAGCCGAACCTCTACCGGAGAAACTTCAGGGCGTAAGGCAAGGCGGAATGTCGTCCGCCGCGCTCAATCTCACTCCCCGCCGAGGAACTTCGCAGCGGCGCTCTGGGAGAAGAAGAAGCGGCCGTGAGATCCCGAGGCCATGACGAATGCCGCGCGTCCAAATAGCTGGGGCTGACCGCGCATCACCGAGCGCAGCGCTGCCTCGGCAGCATCGCGCTCACCCTGCTCGAAAAGGCAAGTGGCGAGGTGGGCGCGGGTCGAGCGATCATCCGGGTATTGCGCGAGCACGCGGCGGAACGCATCCGCGGCTGCGGCGTAGTCGCCACGAAGGATCAGGACCCGCCCGAGTTGGTTGAGAACGTCGGGGCGGCCCGGCGCAGCATCACGTGCCGCCGTCAGGACGCTTGCAGCCCGCGCGATGTCATTGGTCTCTTGCAACAGGCGCCCGAGATCAAGCTTCAGGTCGACGCTCTCAGGGGCCAGCGCGAGACCGGCCTCGATCGTGCTGATCGCCTCGTCGTGTTGACCGGCCTTGGCAAGCTGCCCGGCGAGTTCCTGAAAGGACGGAAAATATGGCGGGCGGCGTGCCGCCGTGCGCCGAAGCTGTGCGATACCGTCGGTGACGCGGCCCGCGCCGCACAGCAGCGCGCCGAGCAAAGTCTCGACCTCTCCATCGTCGCCGCGACGCGCAACGCGCTCCAGCGCTGCGATCGCCTCGCCTCCCCGGTTCTGCCCCATCAGGGCATGCGCCAGAAGAAGCGCGGCGTGTCTGTCCGTGCGGTTTGATTTCAGGATGCCCGTCGCAATCTGCTCGGCTTGAGCAAACTGCTGCGCCCGCAACGCCAAGGCGCCTTGTTGCAGCGCCTGAGCGAGGAAATTGTTCTGCCTGCCACTCACGAGCGAGATTCACGGTGCCGAGGAATTATCCTGCGCGTTTAGCCCGCATCTTTCGACACGTCCACCAAAAGTATCGTGGGACAGACGAGGCCCGGATGTCCGCATGCGTTGATCACGCGGACATCGCGCGCTTCGTCCCGCTACTCCCCGCCGGCGGCGATCCCGCCGGGGCTAGGTTGCAGCTTGCCGCGCACCTCCGCGGATGACGCTTCGCCGTCCATCGCCTCCGGCCGCAACGCTTCCAGCGGACGCTTGCGGGTCTCGATGCCGAGCACCGCGACCGCGATCGCCTGCACCACGAGGAGCCCGGCCACCACAGAGACAACGCCGGTGACGCCGAACCTCGTGAACAGCTCGACCACGATGAACGGCGTCACGATCGACATCAGGCGACCGGCGGTGTTGCAGATGCCGGATCCGCGCATCCTGAGCTCGGTCGGGAACAGTTCGGGGATGTAGAGCCCCCAGGCCAGCGCCAGCATCACCGCCACCGTGAAGACCAGGAGGAAGCCGATCACGACGAAAGCGACGGGGTTGATGAACATCGGATAGATCAGCCCGAGCCCGGCCGCCGCGAGCGACAGCACGATCAGGGACGGCTTGCGGTCGATCTTCTCGCCGATCCACATGCCCGACAGCGTGCCGAGCGGGCTGCCGAGCGTCATCAGCATGGTGTAACCGAGCGATGACGACAGGTTGATGCCCTGCTTGACAAAGAAGGTCGGGATCCAGGCGATGAAGCCGTAGACCGCGGTGTTGAGCCCGATCAGGATCAGGCAGCCGACGATGGTCCGCGCGATCAACGCGCGCGAGAACAGGCGCGTGAAGCGAACGTCCGGCTGCACCGGGGCCGGCTGATAGGCCGGAGTCGGCAGGGTCCTGCCCTTGCCGACCTCTTGCTCGATCGCCGCCAGCACCGCCTCCGCCTCGGCGCTCTTGCCCTGCGTCTCGAGCCAGCGCGGCGATTCCGGCAGCGAGCGCCGCAGGAACCAGACGATCATCGCGCCGACGCCGCACAGCGCGAACATCCAGCGCCAGCCGAGATGCGGAATAACGACCCAGCCGACCAGCGTCGCGACGAACAGCGCACCATTGGTGCAGGTCGCGAGCGCCGCGCCCCAGCGGCCGCGCTGCTGCGGCGGGATGAATTCGCTGAGCACGACATAGCCGACGACGATCTCGGCGCCGAGTCCAAGGCCCATCACGAAGCGGGCCCCGATCAGCCAGTTCATCGACGGCGCAAGCGTTGCCGCCAGCGCGCTGAGGCCGAAGATCAGGAGATTGGCCTGGTAGGCGAACTTGCGGCCGAAGCGGTCGCCGGCGACGCCGGCCAGCCAGGCGCCGATCAGCATCCCGACAAAGGTCGCCGAGATGAAGCGCGCATTCTGGGCGAGGTCCGAATAGCCGGACTGAACCAGTGCGCCGAGAATGCTGCCGGCGAGGAAGATCTCGAAGCCGTCGACGAACAGTCCGGCTCCGATCAGCGCGAATATCCGGTAGTGAAATCCGGCGATCGGCAATCTATCGAGCCGGCCCCCCGCGTTAACGCCCTTGGTCACTTCAGCCTCCCTGATTTTGATTTTGTTCTGATCGTTGTCTGCGCCGATTTTTGTGCCGGGGCTATCCGATCGAGACGCGCGCCTCGTCGTCTGCGCTTGCATGCGCGGCTTGCGGCCGCGGCAGGCCGAGATTCTCGCGCAACGTGTCACCCTGATACTCGCGCTGGAACAGGCCGCGGCGTTGCAGCTCGGGCACCACGAAGCGCACGAAGTCCTGGTAGGTGCCGGGCACATGGGTGGCGGCGACGACAAAGCCGTCGCAGCCACCTTCGCAGAACCAGCGCTCCATCTGATCGGCGACCGCCTTGGGCGAGCCGACGAAGGTCGGCAGTTCGGCGAGTGTCCCGCGCCCGCTGAACTGCACGAAGTCCCGCGGCGTCGGATTGGGCTTGCCGCTGAGATTCATCACGCGGTCGCGGATTGCCTGCAATCCGCTGATCGAAGCCAGCTCGTCCGACGTGAACGGTTCGTCCATCGGCTTGGCCGCGAAATCGTAGTTCAGCACCTCCGACAACAGCGTCAGCGCATCAATCGGCTTGGCGAGCCGGCTGATCGCCGCGAATTTGTCCTCGGCCTCGGCCTGGGTCTCGGCGACGACAGGATAGACCGCCGGCGCGATGCTGATGTCCCTGCCCGTCTTGGCCAGCGTTCCCTTGAGGTCGGCATATTGCTTCTTCGCAAGGTCGAGATTGGGATAGATCACGAAGATCAATTCGCCCCAGCGCGCCGCGAAGGTCTTGCCGCGGCCGCTCTGCCCGGCCTGGATGATCACCGGATGGCCCTGCGGCGAGCGCGGCACCGTGAACGGGCCGCGCGAGCGGAAGAACTGCCCGTGATGGTCGAGCCGGTGCACCTTGGCCGGGTCGGCGAACAGCCCGCTCTCGCGGTTGAAGCTGACGGCGCCGTCCTCCCAGCTGTTCCAGTGGCCGAGCACGACCTCCATGAACTCGTCGGCGCGGTCATAGCGCAGATCGTGGCTGAGATGCTGCGAGGCACCGAAATTCGCCGCCTCGGAGTCGTTCAGCGAGGTCACCACGTTCCAGGCCGCGCGGCCGTTCAGCAGCAGGTCCATCGTTGCGAACACCCGCGCGACGTGGAACGGCTCGTAATAGGTGGTCGAATAGGTCACGCCGATGCCGAGCCGCTCGGTCGCCAATCCCATCGTCAGCGCGACCGAGACCGGATCGAGCTTCGCCGCGCGCACGCCGTGGCGGATGGTCTCGCGGAAGTCGTCGCCGAAGCGATCGGGGATTGCGAGCCGGTCGTCGAAGAAGGCGAGATGGAACTTGCCGTGCTCCAGCGTGCGCCCGATCTCCTGATAGTAGTCGCGCGAGAACCAGTTCGGCTTCGAATCCGGATGGCGCCAGGAGGCGGGATAGTTCGAGCAATTCTGGGCCTGCAGGAAGCCGATCAATTTCATCTGCCTGGTCATGGCGTGGTTCCTTCGTGGCCGCGGGAGAATTGGGGCATGTCAGATCACCCCGTCGCTGCGCAGCGCGGCGAGCGCCGCCGCGGTTGCGCCGGCAAGCGAGGTCAGGACTTCGTCGGTGTGTGCGCCGAGCGCGACGCCGGCATGCCTGAACTGCGGCGGCGTGCGCGACATTTTTGGGATCGCACTCGGCACCGCGATCGGGCCGGCGCGGGAGGGCACCTCGGCGATGTTGCCGCGGGCGCGGTATTGCGGGTCGGCGAAGATGTCACTGATGCTGTAGATCGGCCCGCAGGGCACGTCGTAGCGCTCGCACTCGGCAAGCGCCGTCTCTAGCGGCATGGAGCCGATCCAGTCGGCGACCATCCCGTTGACCTCCTCGCGTCGCGCCAGGCGGCCGGCCATGGCTGCATAGCGCGGGTCGGTCGCGAGATCCGGCCGCCGCATCGCCTGCGCCAGGCGCTCGAACATCTTGTCGCTCGAACAGGCCAGCGCCACCCATTTGCCGTCGGCGGTCTGGTAATGGCTGTGCGGCACGACATTGACCGTGTCGGCTCCGAGGCGTTCGCGGACGAAGCCGGTCTTGGCGAACACGGTCGCCATTTCATCAAGCAGCCGAAACACCGATTCATAAAGCCCGATATCGACCACCTGCCCGTGTCCGGTGGCTTCGGCATGGCGCAGCGCCAGCAGCACGCCGAGCGCGCCCCATAGCCCGGAAATATAATCGGCGAGCGAGGTCGATCCCGGCATCACCGGCGCCCGTCCCGCCTCGCCGGCAAGATAGGCGAGCCCGCTGAAGCCGTGCGCGATCCGGGCAAAGCCGGGCTTGTCGCGCAGCGGGCCGTCCTGCCCATAGGCGCTGACGCGCAGCATCACGAGTTTTGGGTTGATCTCGCGCAGCGCCTCGAAGCCGAGTCCCCATTTCTCCAGCGTGCCAGGCCGGAAGTTCTCCAGCACCACGTCGGATTGGCGGACCAGCTCGCGAAACAGCGCGGCGCCACGCTCGCTGCGCAGATCGAGCGTCACCGACTTCTTGTTGCGGGCTTCGCTGAGCCAGACATAGGTGTCGCCGCAGTCGCTCGGCGTTCCGAACCGCCGCAAGGGATCGCCGACACCTGGCTGCTCGATCTTGATCACCTCGGCGCCGAAGTCGGACAGCACCGTCCCGCAGAACGGCGCCGCCACAAAGGTCGCGATGTCGAGCACGCGAATTCCGGCAAGCGGTGGTTCATGCGACATCGCGCGCTCCTGCCCTGCCCGCTGCCTGAATTGCGTCATGGCGGTCGATGATCGCCTGCGCGCGCTTGAGCACCGCAAGATCGATCAGCACGCCGTCCTGCCCGAAGGCGCCGTCGCCGCTGGCGCTGGCGGATCGAATCTTGGCCGTGATCTCGCGCGCCCAGCCGATCTCCCGCGCGGTCGGCGAGAACACCTCGTTGGCGGTCTCGAGCTGCGAGGGATGGATTGCCCATTTGCCCTCGAAGCCGAGCGCGGCCGCCCGCGCCGCACTGGCGTGAAAACCTGCGGCATCGCCGAAATTGGCATAGGGGCCGTCGATCGCACGCAGGCCGTGGGCGCGGCATGCATTGGCAATCCGGGCCAGCGCGAAGTGCCACTGGTCGTTCCAGTGCACGCGGCGCGCACCGCCCTCGTCCGCATCGGTGAGCACGGCATAGCGCGGATCGGAGGCGCCGATGATCTCGCCGCAGGTGCGCAGGTCGATCGAGTAATCGCCGATGCCGAAGATCACAGCCTCCAACCGCTCCGACGCCTGCACGATGTCCTCGACATTGGCAAGGCCAAGCGTGGTCTCGATCAGGATCTCGATGCCCAGCGGCCTTGCGCGCGGGAACTCTCGCTCGAGCCCCGTCAGCAGCGCATCGACGAAACGGACGTCGAATGCGGTGCCGACCTTCGGCACCATGACGATGTCGAGGCGCGGCACGCGGCTGGCGATCTCGATGATGTCGCGATGCGCCCACTCAGTGTCGAGGCCGTTGATCCGCACCGCCAGCGTCTTGTTGCCCCAGTCGATCCGGTTCAGCGCCTCGATCGCGATCTCGCGCGCCTCGGGTTTTCGCGGCGGCGCAACCGCGTCCTCCAGATCGAGGAAGATGAAATCGGCGGCGCTACTCGCGGCGCGTTCGAAGAAATGGGTCGAGGTCGCGGGAACCGCGAGTTCGGAACGCTGGACGCGGCGGGTGCGCGGCTTGGTGACGGTGAAGGACATGAAGCATCTTTTCTGCATCGCGCCGCAGGATCGTCTCCCGCGGCCAACACAACCATGCTAGATGTCCGGCACTGATCTTTCCAACGAGATTATCTTAAGAACTGTTCAGTTCTTCGGGACGATCCCCTGCAGGGCAAAACGATGTCGCAGATCAATTTCAAGCTGCTGCACATGTTCATCGCGGTCGCCGAGAACAAGAGCTTTCGCCAGGCCTCCGAGCAGCTCAATCGCTCGCAATCCGCGGTCAGCATGCAGATCAAGCTGCTGGAGGACCAGGTCGGCGCCGCCCTGTTTCATCGCACCACGCGGCGCGTCGAGTTGACCGCCGAGGGACTGCAATTGCTGACGCACGCGCGGCGTGCGCTCGGCGAATGGGAGAACGGCCTGCGCGAGATCCGCGAGGTCATCGACATCCAGCGCGGCACGCTGTCGCTGGCCTGCGTTCCGACCATTGCCGCGACCATCCTGCCGCAGGCGCTGCATGCCTTCCAGGCGAGCTATCCCGGCATCAACATCAATCTGCGCGAGCTTGCGGCCGAGGACATGCTGGACTGCCTGCGCCGCCGCGAGGCGGATTTCGGCATCGGGCCGGAGATGGACGGCTCGACCGAGTTTCAGTTTGCGCCGCTGTTCAACGACCCGATCTATGCGCTGGCGACCAAGGCGTTTCCGTTTCGCAAGCGCAGCGCGGTCGACCTGACCGAGCTGTCCGCCTACCCGATCCTGCTCAACTCAAAATCGGCGGCGCTGCGCTCGATGCTGGAGCGCGCGCTCGCCACGCGCAATCTGCAGATGAAGATCAAGTTCGAGGTCGAGCACAGCTACACGCTGGCCGCGCTGGCCGGCGCCGGCCTCGGCGTCGGCATCCTGCCGAAGGTCGCCTTGCCGCGGCCGATCAGGAAGACGATGCAGGCGCTGCCGATCGTCAATCCGACGCTGGAGCGCACGGTCTGCATCGTCTCGCTGCGCGGACAATCGTTCTCGCCGGCCGCCGGCGCGCTGACATCAGTGATTCACAAATTCCTCAAGCCGCGCCCTTAGGTCTGCCGGGCCACCCCGCAGAACGCGCCGCCAAAATAGATCAGCGGCGTCTCCCCCTCACGTAGATGCATCGCGCGGACCGCGCCGACGAAGATCGAATGCGTGTCGTGCGCATGCTCGTCGATCAGCTCGCAGTCGAGCCCGATCAGCGCACCCTTAAGGATCGGCGCGCCGGTCGCAAGCGACAGCCAGCCGTCGGCGTCGGAAAACCGATCGTCCCGCTCGATGCCGCGGCGGCCGGCGAACACGTTGGCCAGCTCGGCTTGGTCGGCGTGCAGCATGTTGACGCCGAACGCGGCGGTGCGCCGGATCAGGCCATGCGCGCTCGCCGAACGGTTGACGCAGGCGATCAGCCGCGGTGGCGTGTCCGACAGCGAACAGACCGACGTCGCCGTCATGCCCGTTCTGTCGCCCGGCCCGCCCGCCGACAGGATCGTCACCGCGCCGGCGTGGTGGCGCATCGCCGCGCGATAGGACGCGGGGTCGACGTCGTGGTGAAGCGCGCCGGCGGTCCGTGCGGCGGTAGAGAGCTGGCTGCTCGGTGCGATCATCTGACTGTTCCGCGCAAGTGACAAGGATGCCGATCCTATAGGTCAGTCGAACCGATCGCGGAAACGCAAATATCTAACGAGTTGTTCAGTTCAGCCGATCAATGCCGAAAGGTCCGGCAATCCCCAGTTCGCCTTGGGCAAAAACATAACGTCGATCGCGGACTATGACGCTGTCATCGATCCAATCCGCTAGCGCCGCATGGAAATGAGTGGCCGCCAGGTTGGCGATCCCAAAGAGGCCGCGCAGGCGATGCTGAAGCTCGCAATGTCGGCCGATCCACCGGCGCATCTGCTGCTCGGCAGCGGTGCCGTGCGGCTGGTCGAGGACAAAATCAAACTGCAGCGGGCCGAATTCGACGCGTGGAAGGGCGTTTCGCTCTCCACCGACGTTGCCTGAGTGGCGTCAGCCGCTCGAACAAGAAGCCAGAGCTTCAGTCCTGATCCAATCAGAACCGAAGCTGTAGCGAACTTTGCCGTCCATCAACCGGCAGACTAGATGAACTCATTGCACAAGCGCCCTGGCCTTCACTGGCGGTGTACCGTCCAACTCGGCAATCCGCCGTTCAATCACACCGATCACGTATTTCGAGAACGGCCCGAAGTGCAAGTACAGCGCCATCAGCATCACGATGTAGCGCAGCGCGCCTGGATTGGACTTGGCGACCTCGACGAAGACCTTCCAGAACGGCTCGCGAACCTCCGGCAGGGCATTTATGATCTTGTGTACGCCTTCGATGCCGCCAAGCCTCTTGCGCATGTCGCCATCCGGCAGGTCGCGGCGCCGGTCCGACCGGTCGAGCATGACAGCAAGCCGCGACAGCCGTCCTGCATATTCCGTCGGGCTGTACACGTGCCCGAGCACAGCCTTGTAATCCGTGAGGATGTCACGAAGCGGACGCTTGGTGTCGAAATTGCAGCCCAGCGTGCATTGGTCGCCCGCCTGCTCGACCTTCATGAGATCATGGCCCTCGTGCAGTCGGCCTTCCTGGGCCAGCCGCCGCGTCAGCTGTGTGCCAGGCAGCGCATAGAGCAGTCCAACCATGCAGACTGGAATGCTCGCCTCCTCGATGAAGTCGATCATCGCCTGTGCCATCGAGACTTTCTCGGTATCGAACCCGACGATGAAACCCGCGGTGACGAACATGCCATAGTCATAGATCTTGTGAACGCTCTCGGCGATGTTGCGCCTGGTGTTCTGCTTTTTCTTCATCTGCACGAGGGTCTCTGGATCCGGACTCTCAATGCCGACGAAAATGCCGAAGAAGTTGGCGTCCTTCATTGCCTGCAGCAGTTCGCTGTCGTCAGCGATATTGATCGAGGCTTCGGTCGAGAATTCGAACGGATAGTCCCGCTCTTCCAGCCAGGCTTTGAGCCGCGGCAGCAAGACTCGGAGGTTTTTCTTGTTGCCGATGAAATTGTCGTCGACGAAATCGACATGCCCTCGATAACCATGATCGTAGAGCGCTTGCAGCTCGGCGAGAATCTGATCGGGAGTTTTGGTACGCGGCACGCGCCCGTACAGCTCGATAATATCGCAGAACTCGCAGGTAAACGGGCAGCCGCGCGAATACTGCACGCCAATGAAGAGATAATGCTCGAACTTGATCAGATCGTAGCGGGGCATCGGGCTTAGCGTGACGTCGATCTTGAATTTCTCGGCGGTGAACACGCCCTTGCGCTCACCGCGTTCCCAAGCGGCGATGAATTCCTCGATGATGTGCTCGGCCTCGCCGATCACCTGGAAGTCCGCATCCGCGTAGAGGTGCGGGCTGGAGGAGACGTCGGGCCCGCCGACACATACCGGCTTGCCGTGCCGGTGGGCGAGATCGATCAGGTGGAGAAAATCAGGCTGCTGGTTGAGCATACCGCCGATCATGACGAGATCGGCCCAGTCGAGGTCCGCGTCGGTCGAAGGCTCGGTGTTACGGTTGACGAGGCGAATCTCCCAGTGCTTCGGCAGCATGGCGGCCACGGTGATCAGTCCGAGTGGCGCCGCCGGATACTTCGCGCCGACGAGTTCGCAAGCCTCCGTATAGTTCCAGAAAGAATCCGGAACGAACTTCGGATAGATCATGAGGACGCGGCAGGGACTCGTCATGTTGCTCCGGTCCGTACCACAAAACCTCAAGGCTCAAGGGTACATTCGCTGGTCGATACAGGCATTAAGTGCTCAAAAGGTGGCGGATAGCCAGACGATATTTCGTCTTGCCGCGAGCCCGGTCCTATCCCCGGGCCTGCCGCGGTCAGCTATTCCGGTCAAAATCACTCACCCGCCGGCGCGCGCGTCCAGCGATAGCGCACGCCCGGCTCCCTCTCCCCGTTGCCGCTGCCGTCGGTCTCCTCAACCGCGACAAAACCGCGCGTCTCGTAGAAGCGGCGCGCGCGGGCGTTGCGTTGAAACGTCCAGAGCTGCAGCCGGTCCGCGTCTTGCCTTGCGATCTCGAGCAGCGCGCCGCCGATGCCGCGGCCCTGCGCGTCCGGCAGCACATAGAGCTGCTCGATCCAGTCGTCATGAAACGCAATCACGCCCCGCATCGCCGCGCCGTCGAACGCCCCCCATAGCGTGCAGGTCGCAAACATCTGCTCGCGGTAGAACCAGCGATCTTCGTCGGGCGTGTGCAGGCCGGCGAGCCACGGCAGCGCCTGATCGAACGCGGTGCGATGCACGCGCGCGGCGGCATCCATGTCGGCCAGCGTGAGCCGCCTAATACTCAACCCCGAACTCGTCATAGAGACGGCGGAACACGGCGGGCAGCACTTCGGTGAGATCTTCCGCGATCAGGCCGGGGCCCGCCTCGCTCGCGCTCTCGCCGTGCATCCAGACGCCGATGCTGGCCGCCTCGAAGGCCGCGACGCCCTGCGCCAGGAAACCCGCGATGATGCCCGACAGCACGTCGCCGGCGCCGGCGGTGGCGAGCCACGGCGGCGCGTTGGCGGCGACGGTGGCGCGGCCGTCGGGAGACGCGATCACCGTGTCGGCGCCTTTCAGCAGCACCACCGCGCCGGAGCGCTCGGCCGCCGCGCGCACGCGCTCGAGCTTGGAACGGCCGGGATGCTTGTTGGAGATATCGCTGAACAGCCGTGGAAACTCGCCCTCATGCGGCGTCAGCACCACCTGCTGACCGTCGCTTGCCTTGATCGCCTCGAACAGCCGGTCCGGCGCACCGGCAAAGCTGGTCAGCGCGTCGGCGTCGAGCACCAGATGCCGCTGCGCCGACAGCGCGGTGTGGACGAAGTCACGGGTCCGCGCGCTGACCCCGGCGCCGGGACCGATCACGCAGGCATTGAGGCGCTTGTCGCCGAGCAGCTCGGCGAACTGGATCGGGTTGTCGACCGCGCGCACCATCACCGCGGTCAACGCCGCGGCATTGACGGCAAGCGCTTCACGCGGCGAGGCCAGCGTCACGAGGCCGGCGCCGGCGCGCAGCGCCGCGCGCGCGGCGAGCCGTGCCGCCCCGGTCGAGGCGAGATCGCCCGAGACCACGACGGCATGCCCCCTCGCGTATTTGTGGCCGTCGATCCGCGGCACCGGAAACGACCAGCGCCAGGCCTCCGGCAAGTTCTCCGCGGTCAGCGGCTTGATCTCGTCGAGCACCTGCGCGGCGATGCCGATGTCGGCAACGCGCACCCGGCCGCAATACATCCGGCCCGGCAGCAACAGATGCGCGGGCTTCTTGCGGAAGAAGGTGACGGTCTCGGTCGCCTGCACGGCCGCGCCCATCACGGCGCCCGATGTGCCGTTGATGCCGCTCGGCAGGTCGACCGCCAGCACCGGCGTACCGTTGGCATTGATGGCCGCGATCATCTCCAGCGGATCGCCCTTCACCGGCCGGTTGAGGCCGGCACCGAACAGCGCGTCGATGATCAGCGCCGGCTTGCCGAGTGCCTGCGGGTTGAACGGCAGCACCGGATATTTCCAACCCTTCGCCGCCAGCGCCGCGTCGCCCTGCAGGCTGTCGCGCTCGCAGAGCAGGATCACCGAGACCTCGCGGCCGCGCGCGGCAAGCTCTGCGGCCGCAACGAAGCCGTCGCCGCCATTGTTGCCGCGGCCGGCGACCACCACGATCGGCCCCTCCTCGACCAGGTCCATCGCGGCTTCCGCGACGGCCTGGCCGGCGCTCATCATCAGCGCGAAGCCCGGCGTTCCGGCTGCGATGGTCAGCCGGTCGGCGCGTTCCATCTCGGTCGTCGTCAGAACGTCCATGCCGAATCCTCAATCGCTTCGCCTTTTCGAGAGGCAATTCCTGTGACGTTCGCGGGGTTTCTACTGGCTGACTGCATACGGATTGATCTATTTGCCTATTTGTTAGGCTTGGATATCATAGCCCATGTGGTTCGATATCAGCCGATTGCCTGTTAAAAGGCTGATAACATTCCGAAATCGGGGACCTTAACAACTTGGCATAGACCCTGCTTTTGAGGAAGCCGCGCGCAAGGCCGCTCCATGCGACCATTGCGCGTGTTTCCGGCCACCGGCCGGAAGCCTTAAGACCAACCAGACTGCGCCCCACGCGCATCGAACTCGACCCTGCAATCTGCAATGCCCGGGAGGCGCTCAGTGAAGAAGATTGAAGCCATCATCAAGCCCTTCAAGCTCGACGAGGTGAAAGAAGCGCTCCAGGAAGTCGGACTGCAAGGCATCACCGTCACCGAGGCCAAGGGATTTGGCCGCCAGAAGGGCCATGCCGAACTCTATCGCGGTGCGGAATACATCGTCGACTTCCTGCCCAAGGTGAAGATCGAGATCGTGATCGGCGACGACCTGGTCGAGAAGGCGATCGACGCGATCCGCCGCGCGGCGCAGACCGGCCGGATCGGCGACGGCAAGATCTTCGTCTCCAACATCGAGGAAGCCATCCGCATCCGGACCGGCGAATCCGGGCTGGACGCTATTTGAGGGCGGTGCTATCCGAATTTTCTGACGGCTAAAGAGAAAAAAGGCTGCTTCGGCAGCCTGATTTCGTTTGTGCAGTCACACGAACTCGCCAAAAGCGGGAATAACGTCGCTCTCCGCTGGAAACCGACCCGCACATCCATAAGGGGTATTCATGAAGACCGCCAAAGACGTCCTGAAATCGATCAAGGACAACGACGTCAAATACGTCGACCTGCGCTTCACCGATCCGCGCGGCAAGTGGCAGCACGTCACCTTCGACGTCAGCATGATCGACGATGACATCTTCGCCGAGGGAACGATGTTCGACGGTTCGTCGATCGCCGGCTGGAAGGCGATCAATGAATCCGACATGTGCCTGATGCCCGACCCGGTCACCGCGACGATCGACCCGTTCTTCGCCGAGACCACCATGGTCATCACCTGCGACGTGCTCGAGCCGACCACCGGCGAGCCCTACAACCGCGACCCCCGCGGCATCGCCAAGAAGGCCGAGGCGATGGTGAAGTCGATGGGCGTGGGCGACACCGTGTTCGTCGGTCCCGAGGCCGAGTTCTTCGTGTTCGACGACGTGCGCTATTCGGCCGAGCCCTACAACACCGGCTTCCGCCTCGACTCCTCCGAGCTGCCGATCAACTCGGCGACCGAATATGAGGGCGGCAATCTCGGCCACCGCATCCGCACCAAGGCCGGCTACTTCCCGGTGCCGCCGCAGGACTCGGTGCAGGACATGCGCTCGGAGATGCTCGGCGCGATGGCCAAGATGGGCGTCAAGGTCGAAAAGCACCACCACGAGGTGGCCTCGGCCCAGCACGAGCTCGGCATGAAGTTCGACACCCTGACGCTGATGGCCGACCATATGCAGATCTACAAGTACTGCATCCACCAGGTCGCCCACATCTACGGCAAGACCGCCACCTTCATGCCGAAGCCGGTCTATGGCGACAACGGCTCGGGCATGCACGTCCACCAGTCGATCTGGAAGGACGGCAAGCCGACCTTCGCCGGCAACAAATACGCCGACCTGTCGGAGACCTGCCTGCACTACATCGGCGGCGTCATCAAGCACGCCAAGGCGATCAACGCCTTCACCAACCCGTCGACAAACTCCTACAAACGTCTGGTCCCGGGCTATGAAGCCCCCGTGCTGCTCGCCTATTCCGCGCGGAACCGCTCGGCGGCCTGCCGCATCCCCTACACGGCGAACCCGAAGGCCAAGCGCGTCGAGGTGCGTTTCCCCGACCCGATGGCCAACCCCTATCTCGGCTTCGCCGCGATGCTGATGGCCGGCCTCGACGGCATCAAGAACAAGATCGATCCGGGTCCGGCGATGGACAAGGACCTCTACGATCTGCCGAAGGAAGAGCTGAAGCAGATCCCGACCGTCTGCGGCTCGCTCCGCGAGGCGCTCGAGAGCCTCGACAAGGACCGCGCGTTCCTCAAGAACGGCGGCGTGTTCGACGACGACTTCATCGACGCCTATATCGAGCTGAAGATGACCGAGGTCGCGCGTTTCGAAATGACCCCGCACCCGGTCGAGTTCGAGATGTACTACTCGCTGTAAGTTTTGCGGCACCGACGAAATGCGAAAGGCGCTTCCACCGGAAGCGCCTTTTGTTTTGCGGGGTGTCGCCGTCGCGCGCGATCCGTAGGATGGGTAGAGCGAAGCGAAACCCATCATCTCGAAGCTTGCACCGGCGCGATGGGTTTCGCTTCGCTCTACCCATCCTACGAAGGGCGGCTACACCTTCGCCTTGGCGAGCCGCCGTCCGCCGGCGTCGAGCGCGCCGAATTTGCCCGCGATCATGTCGGGCGTCGGGATCATCCCGCCGAGCGACCAGCTCGCCGGATCGCCCTCCTCGATCTTGACCCAGACGTTGCGGCGGAAGTCCGGGTTGCCCTGCCCCTCGATCTCGACCATGAGATCGGTGACGCGCTCCAGCAGCGCCTGCTTCTGCGCGACATCGAAGATGCCGCGGACGGTGGAAATGGTGACGTAAGGCATGGTCTCTCTCCATTGCTGAGGGTGTGACAACGCAGCGAAGATGGACCGGCACGGCACAATCAGGCAGTGGCCGATCGGACAGAGATCGGGCAATATCTGCCACCGCCCGATTGCGCTGATCGGCTAGCATACGGCAAATTCCGGAGGTCCCATGAAGCTTGCGATCCTCGCGCTGGAAGGCTGCATGCAATCGGCGGTCGCCGGCATCGCCGACATCCTCACCCTCGCCAACCACGTGATGCAGTTGCGCGGCGGCAAGGCGCGCTTCAGCTGGCAGACGCTTTCGCTCGACGGCAAGGCGGTGCGCGCCGGCGGCGGCAAGTTGCTCGCCGTCGATGGTGCGGTGAGCAGGCGGACGGCGTGCGACGCGATCATCGTGCCGGGCAGCCTGGTCGATCATCTCACCGCAGAGCGCCTGCAGCCGCAATATGACCGTGCCGGCGCCTGGCTGCGCCGGCAGCATGCCAGCGGCCGCTTGATCGGCGCGTTCTGCAGCGGCGTGCTGCTGCTCGCCAATGCCGGCCTGCTCGACGGCCGCCGCGCCACCATCACCTGGTGGCTGCAGAGCGAGCTTCGCCGCCGCCATCCCAGGGTCGATCTCGCCGGCGATGCCGTGATCACACAGGCCGATCGCCTGGTCTGCGCCGCCGGCCCGATGTCGTGGGTCGATCTCCTGCTGCGGCTGATCGAGCTTGTCGAAGGCGCGGAGGTCGCAAAAATTTGCGCCGACTATGCGGTGATCGACACCGCGCAGCGCACCCAGGCGATCTTCATGCCGCTCGGCTACATGCTCGGCCAGGATCCGCTGCTGATCAAGGCGGACATGCTGGTGCGCCGCACCGGCAAGACCCCGATCACGGTGCGCGGCCTCGCACACGCGCTCGGCCTCAGCGAGCGCACGCTGAACCGCCGCTTCCGCGAACTGACCCACGAGCCGCCGCAGGCTTTCATCATGCGCCGCCGCGTCGAGCACGCCCGCACGCTGCTGGAGACCACGGCACAGCCGATCAAGGCGATCGCCCGCGCCACCGGCTATGAGGACGAGAGCAGCTTTCGAAAAGCCTTCCGCAAGCTCACGCTGACATCGCCGCAGGCCTATCGCGCGCAGCGATCGATGCGCGCGGCCTGATCGGCGGGAAGCCCCGGAAGACTACGGTCAGCAACGCTGACGAACCTGATGACGTGCTGCGAACCGCACACAAGGTTGTGTTTCCGGGATCGACAACGCCTGGGCTCGGGTGTTCACTGCCGCCAAGGACTCGAAAAGCGGCCTCCGATAAAACACGCATTCATTTTCTGCATGGGGAGAAACGAGATGTCTTTCGTCGCTCGACGAATGGCGGCGCTTTCGACCGCCATCACCATTCTCGCTGTCTGTGCTGGCAGCGCATTTGCCCAGAAGAAATACGACACCGGCGCAACCGATACTGAAATCAAGATCGGCAACATCATGCCCTATAGCGGGCCGGCATCGGCCTATGGCACCAGCGGCCGGGCCCAGGCGGCCTATTTCCGCAAGATCAACGCCGAGGGCGGCATCAACGGCCGCAAGATCAACTTCATCTCCTACGACGACAGTTACAGTCCGCCGAAGACGGTCGAGCAGGCGCGCAAGCTGGTCGAAGGCGACGAGGTCCTGCTGATCTTCGCCTCTCTCGGCACGGCATCCAACGGCGCGATTCAGAAATACATGAACGTGAAGAAAGTACCGCAGCTGTTCATTCAAACCGGTGCCACCAAGTGGAACGATCCGCAGAACTTCCCGTGGACCATGGGCTGGCAGCCCAGCTATCAGAGCGAGGGACGGATCTACGCCAAGCACATATTGAAGGAAAAGCCGAACGGCAGGATCGCGGTCCTCTACCAGAACGACGATTATGGAAAGGACTATCTCAAGGGCCTGAAGGACGGCCTCGGCGACAAGGCGGCGTCGATGATCGTCATCGAGGATGCCTATGAGGTGGCCGAGCCGACCATCGACACGCACATCGTCAAGATGAAATCGATGAATGCCGATGTATTCGTCGACATAGCCACACCGAAATTCGCGGCGCAGGCCATCAAGAAGACGGCCGAGATCGGCTGGAAACCGCTGCACATCCTCAACTCGGTCGGTTCCTCGCTCGGTGCCGTGATCCAGCCCGCCGGCTTCGAGAACGCGCAAGGCATCATTTCGGTGGCCTACCTGATGGATCCGCTCGATCCGCAATGGAAGGACGACCCCGGCATGAAGGCGTTCGACGAATATCTCTCCAAATATTTCCCCGAGGGCAATCGGGCCGACGGCCTGATTGTGACAGGGTACAATGCCGCCCAGACGCTGGTTCAGGTGTTGAAGCAGTGTGGCGACGATCTCACGCGCGCCAACGTGATGAAACAGGCCGCCAACCTGAAGGCCTTCCGGACCACCAACCTGCTTCCCGGCATCACGATGAACACCAGCCCGATCGATTTCGCGCCGATCAAGCAGATGCAACTCAGACGACTCAAGGGCGAGAGATGGGAGCTGTTCGGGCCGATGCTCAGCGCGGAAGTGGGCGGTTAGCGCGATCTGTAGGATGGGTAGAGCGCAGCGAAATCCATCACCCTCGCCCCTTTGCACAGGCGATGGGTTTCGCTTCGCTCTACCCATCCTACGGGGGCCGCACTACACCCGGAACAGCTTCGCGTACTTCGCCTTGATCTCCTCGGACTGCACCTGCACCTGAGCCGGATCGGCTTTCAGCATTTTCAGTTTGTCGAGCGGCACGTGCCCGGCCTTCTCCTTCACCTTGGCGTGGAACGAGCGGTGCGCGAATTCGTCGGCCAGCATCTGCTGGGTCTCGGCGCTGAAGAAATAGCTCTGGAACAGGCGCGCGGCATTCGGGTTCGGCGCGTTCTTGAAGATGCCGCTGGGGACGATGATCAGCGGCGCGCCCTCGGTTGGATAGACCACCTCGACCGGCTTGCCCTGATCCTTGGCCAGCACGAGGTTATAGTCGTTGCCGTCGGCCATCACCGCGCGCTCGCCGAGCAGGATCTTTTTCGGTGGATCGGCCGCCGACTGCACCTGCATCACCCGCTGCTGAGAAAGCTTCTCCAGATACGGCCAGCCGAGATCGCGCGCCAGCACGAAGGTCGCGGTCATGATCGCGCCGGAGTAGCTCGGGTGACCCTTGACGATCTTGCCGCGCCACTTGGGATCGAGCAGGTCGGCGTAGCTTTTCGGCGCCTCCTCGCGCTTCACCTGCTCGGTGTTGTAGCCGATCACCTCGAACCAGGCGCAGGATGTCGCCGAGGTGCCGTCGGGATCGATCTGGTCCGCCGGAAAATGCCTGGCGACGTCCTCCGGCACATAGGCCGCAAGCCAGTCGTTCTTCTTCCAGTCGAGGTAGTGCGCCGGATCGGTGGAATTGGCGACGTCGACGGCGTTGATGCCGCTGCCCTGCTCCTGCGCGATGCGCTGGAAGATGCGTTCCGCACCGGAGCGCTCGACGCGGACGCTGATGCCGGGATATTTCTGCTCGAAGTCACGCGCGAGACGCTCGGCCGTGTTCAGTTCCAGCGCGCTGTAGAACGAGATCTTGCCTTCCTTCTTCGCTGCTGCGATCAGCTCCGGCGTCACCGCTTCCGCCGGCGGCGGCGCCGCGCGCAGCGGCTCCGCGAATACCATGCCGGCGGCGGTGGCCGCCGTCACCTTGAGCCAGTCGCGCCTCGACCATTTGCGGTCCTGCATTCCATACTCCCTGAGATCGGGCCGTTGACCGGCCGCGCCTTTGTCGCGGGAGCTTAGCGCGTAGGATGGGTAGAGCGAAGCGAAACCCATCAAATAGCGGCCGCATCAGGGATGATGGATTTCGCGCAGTTTATCATCGGGCCGTGCGTTGCGGACCCGGTGGCATCCAGGCCGCGCCGCGGTCTACGTCTTCCCGGGCGGATTCTCGCGCAGAAAGCGTTCGAGATCGGGCTGCACGG
This sequence comes from Bradyrhizobium sp. Mp19, assembly GCF_029952935.1. NCBI lineage: Bacteria > Pseudomonadati > Pseudomonadota > Alphaproteobacteria > Hyphomicrobiales > Nitrobacteraceae > Bradyrhizobium > Bradyrhizobium sp. Mp19. The sequence goes on from NZ_JASAUT010000028.1 coordinate 64,693, forward strand.
AATAGGGCTGTGGAACCGGATCGCCCTGAAAGTCGACCTGAAGATCAAGGCAGCGCCGCAGCACCCGCGCCAGCTCGCCGCGCCGGTAGGGCTTGGTGAGCAGCGGAATGCCGTGGCCGCCACGCCCCTGTTGTGCGGGCAGCACGCCGTCGCTGTAGCCCGAGGTGAACAGCACCCGCAGCGCCGGGCGCCCCGCCATCAGCGTCTCCGCCAATTGCCGGCCGTTCATGCTGCCGGGCATCACGATATCGGTGAACAGCAGGTCGAAGGCGGTGCCACGTTTGACGATTTCGAGCGCGGCGTCCGCGTTCGCCGCGACCAGCACGTGGTAGCCGAGGCTTTCGAGCTGGCCCGTGACATAGTCCCGGATCGTAGGGTCGTCCTCGACGCACAGGATCGTCTCGTCGCCGCCCCTGACGGGCAGATCGTCCTCCTCCGCCGCGCGCTGTGCGGTGCCGTCGGCCTTCGGCAGATAGATCCTGAAGATGGTGCCGCGCCCCTGCTCGCTCTTGACCTCGATGCCGCCGCCGCTTTGCTTGACGAAGCCGAACACCATGCTGAGCCCGAGCCCGGCGCCCTGCCCGACCTCCTTGGTGGAAAAGAAGGGATCGAAGATCTTCTCCAGATGCGTCGGCGAAATGCCGGTGCCGGTATCGGTCACCTCGATCACGAGATGATCGCCGGCGCGCTCGACGCCGCACGCCACGGCGTCGGGAATCCCGAGCTGGATGTTGCGGGTCGCAAAAGTCAGCGTGCCGCCGTCAGGCATGGCATCGCGCGCATTGATGGCGAGATTGACCAGCGCGGCACCAAGCTGGCTGCGGTCGACCAAGGCGAGCCAGGCGTTGCGGCCGAGCTCCGTCCTGATCTCGGTCTGCGAGCCCAGCGTCTGCGACAGCAGCCGGACCACCTCGCCGACCAGGTCGTTGACGTCGGTCTCGGCGGGCTGCAGCGGTTGCTTGCGCGCGAATGCCAGGAGGCTCGAGGTGAGCTGCGCGCCGCGATCGGCAGCTTCGCTGATCAGCTTGGCGATCGCGGCAAGCTGCGGGTTGTCCTTGACGCCGTCGGCGAGGATCTCGATCGTGCCGGTGATCACGGTCAGCATGTTGTTGAAGTCGTGCGCGATGCCGCCGGTCAAGCGGCCAAGCGATTCCGACTTCTGCGCCTGGATCAACTGCTCCTCGGCGATCCGGCGCAGGCTGACGTCCCTGACAAAGGAATTGATGATCCAGCCATCGCCGCGGCGCAGCGCGTTGAGCGACACCTCGACATAGAACCGGTGACCGTCGCGGTGCAGGCACGCCGTTTCATAGCGCATGCCCATGCCGCCGGCCGCGGTCTCCTGCAGGAAGCGGGTGATCCGCTGCCGGTGCGCAAGGCGCAGCTCCTCCGGAAACACCAGTTCGACCACCCGATAGCCGACCGCCTCGGACCGCGTCCAGCCGGTCAGTGCCTCGGCCTGTGGGCTCCAGTCGAGAATGAAGCCGTCCTGGTCGGTCTGGACGAAGGCGTCGAGCGCGGTCCTGACGATGGCCTGCGCCATCTGCTCGCTCTCGACCAGCGCCTGGTGGGCCCGCCGCTGCGCGGTGACGTCGTGCAGCACGGCGACCGCGCCCCGCAGATTGCCGGTATCGTCGCGCAGCGGCCGTGCGTTGACGACAAGACAGACGGCCGGTTGCGGCGGTTGCGGTTTGACGATCAGCTCGAAATCGTCGACATCATCGCCGCGCAGCGCACGCGCCATCGGCGTGTCCGGGATCGGCATCACGGTGGTGCCGTCGGCATAATAGTTCTGGAAGGTGCGAACGCCGGTCAGGGTATCAAAACCAGGTTCGACACTGTACAGCCGCCGCGCCGCGGCGTTGACGATCACGATCATCCCGTGCTCGTCGGCGACCACCACCGGATCGCGGATGCTCTCGACGGTCTTCTCCAGCAGGTGCTGCCTGCTGCCCAATTGGGCCGACAATTCGGCCAGCGTCGCCGCGAGCTGAGCGGTCTCGCCGTCATCGCTTGAGCCGAGCGAGACCTGCTGGCCGCGCGACAGCGCCTCCGCCGCCCGCACCAGCTGGGCGGGCGTCCTGGACAGCGATCTCGCAATCACCTCAGCCGTCATCAATACCACCGCAACCGCGCCACCCGCGAGCAGAATGCCCGGCCAGGTCACGCCATGGATGAAGCCCAGCGCGAGCAGGAGCGCGGCGACGGGAAACATCATCCCCATCGCCAGACGGCCCGACAAATTCATCCCGACCAACCCCTCGTGTCGGCTGCACCGAAAATGGAAAAGGAAAAACAGTATTCGGAAAAGGGGTCGTCGGCGCCGGAGCAAATATCCCTGTTGCTTAGCCGAGTCCGGCGCGGCAATCCGCCACTTTCGTATCCGTATTAGTACGGAGAAAGACCGATTCCGGCGCGCGCTCGATACCGGAAGAATAGCTGCGACCTGTCGACCAGCGGGACTTTCTCGCCAGCAGCGCAACTCAACATACCGAGAATGCGCGTGAGGGCCCCGGGGTACATGTCTGGCGCCACGGTCAGGCACCGGCGGCCGAAGGCGCCTTGCAGGATGCCGACATGGTCCCTTGCAGAACATGGAACGCTCCGCATCCCCGCGCTTCCGGGTCCAGCCCGCCCCTCTCCGTCGCTTGGTGACGCTCTCAACGCCGACTAACGATACCTCGACGTAATGTGCCTCGGCTCCGAGAGGCTTCCGATGTTCGCGCTCGATAGCGTGAGGCGGCCGAACGGCACCCCGATCCACGAGCTCCAGCGCTCCATGGCAAGCGGTGTTCCCGATTGCGGACGAACGATATCTCGGTCAAAATCGTCGGGACAGTTCAGGAAGGGTGAGCTGATAAAAGAAAGACGATGTGACGTACAGGCCGCATCCTCATCCCTGGGAAGCTTAAGCTGCAAATACCCATCCGGGTCCCGTTGAATGTTAGCGCGCCGAGGAGCGGATCTGCTCTCAAGGCGGGTGACCTTGCATTTGATACGGAGCACAAAATGCATTCCATCCTGGATGACAGGGGCGCGGAAGGGCGGCTCGCGAGCTTGGAAGAGCAGCTTTCGAACCTCGCGCGCGAAGCGGGAGTCACTCCTTCCGACCCGCCGACCACTATGAAGGCGTTTCGCGCGCCGCTAGCGACGGTTCATCGATTGGCGGATTGGCGCCACCTGGCTGTTGTCGGTACTGTGTTGGCAGCATGCATTGGTGGCGTTTCTTGGTGGTGGTCGTCACCCGACGATAAGGCGATGGTGGCCTCCTCCGGCCACCCATCGCCTCCCGCGCAAACCCCGCCGAAAGACGCCGCGCCGAAAGACGTTGCGCCGACTGCTGCCGCACTTTCTTCCGACTTGGCGCAGCAGCTTCAACCGATGGCGCGCGATCTCGCTGCCTTAAGGCAAGCGGTCGAACAGCTTGAGGTGAGGCAGGAACAATTGGTCCGCGACCATAAAAACGTCGCGAGCCAACTCGAGGCGAGCCAAGCAGAAATGGCGCGCAGCAAAGATATCATCGACCAGATCAAGGCGACCCAGGATCAGATGGCGCGCGAAAGCGAGACGGTCACCGAGCGGCTCAACGCAAGCCAGGAACAGCTGGCTGGTGTCATCGCCAACGCCGCAGAGCCGAAGGTGAGCCCCGAACAACCAACGGTAACCCCGGAAATACCACTGCCGCGTCCGCGGCCGTCGGCCGATGTTGCCCAAACGCGCAAACCGGCGCCAACCCCGGCGCGGCCGCACGCCACCAACAAACCGCAACCGCCGGCATGGCCATGGTCAGTGCGCTAATGCCGTGACGTGCTTGCTTCCTGCGCGCCATCGACGCGGCGACGGCCCCTACCTGCATTTGCGATCAATGAAGCAACACGAAGAGGCCGCTGGCGCTGGTCAGCGGCCTCCTGAACCTGATCTCAAATGAACGTCTTGGTGGTAAAATCTTTGCCTCAGGTCCGCCGTTATTAGACTGGGAATTCGCCACACAGTGAAGTCCCAACAGGTGCGATGCTCGACGGAACTCTTGTGACGTTGCGGGGACAACACACTTTGCGTCGTGACGCCCTGATTTCGGGACGATCTACTCGCCTGCCGCTCGGCTCGCGCGGATTGGCTCAGGAAAGCCCCGCGTCTTTCATGGCTTCCCAAACCGGCGAGACTGGGCTTGTTTGTCACCGTCTTCACAGACGACGCCACACATTCGGTGTCGTCCCTGCGAAAGCAGGGACCCATAACCACCGATGGTCATTGTTGAGCAGTGCTGCAACGACGAGTCCCCTCCGCAACAACCGCTGCGGAGTATGGGTCCCTGCTTTCGCAGCGACGACAGGGCGTTTTCCGGAGACGACGTCGAGATTAAACGCGCAGGGACGACAGCGTTTGCAGCCCCCCTACGCCGCCCGCCGCCGCTCGCGCAGCGCGTCGCCGAAGGCCTCGAACAGGGCGCGGTTGATCGGATTGCGCTGCGGATCGTATTCGGCGTGCCACTGCACACCGAGCGCAAAACCCGGCGCATCGGCGATGCGGATCGCCTCGATGGTGCCGTCCTCGGCGATGCCCTCGATCACGACGCGCTTGCCGGGCACAAGGATGCCCTGGCCGTGCAGCGAATTGACCCGAATGGTCTCCCGGCCGAGGATTTTTGCGAACGCGCCGCCCGGCGTCAGTGCGACGTCATGACGGTCGGCGAACACAACGGTCGGGTCAGGATGGATTTCGCCGTTCTCCAGCCGCGGCATCCGGTGGTTCATGCGGCCCGGAATCTCGCGGATCTCCGGATGCAGCGAGCCGCCGAAGGCGACGTTCATCTCCTGCAGGCCGCGGCAGATGCCGAAGATCGGCACGCCGCGCGCGACACAGGCCTCCGACAGCGCCAGCGCGACGTCGTCGCGATGGATGTCGTAGGGCTCGTGGGCGGCGCAAGGCTCTGTGTTGAAGCGGGTCGGATGAACATTGGCGCGGGCCCCGGTCAGCACGACGCCGTCGACCACGTCGAGCAAGGCGCCGACCTCGGTGATTTCGGGGCTGCCCGCGAACATCAGCGGCACCGCGCCCGACACCTCGGCAACCGCGCGAAGGTTGCGCTCCCCGACCATCTGGACTGTGAAACGATTTTCGATGCGATGGGCGTTTCCGATCACGCCGACCACGGGCCGTCTCATTATTGAAGTCTCGCGCAATGATTCTTCTAAGTTTGCGACGTTGCGGAGACGATCATGCCTTCGAGTTCCCGCCGGATCAACTGTCTATATCTGCACAGGGGGCCTTGCAGTCCTGCACAGATTCGCGCCCCTCGGGACCCAGAGCCGGCCAGATGCCCACCAATCGCGCCCGGCGCCGCGGCGCGTCAGCGGCAAACCGGCACGCTCCCGCCAGCTTGATCCCGGCGGGATTTTCGCCAAAGACTGCTTCGGACCGTCGCGAAGGGGGAATCACCCGTGACAGACTCGGCTGACAATCGCCTGCAGGCCCGCAACGACTTGGCATGGGCGATCGCCGTCGGCGGCATCGGCGTGGTACTGTTCGCAGCCCTGCTGACCTTCGCCTGGCATTTCGCCGCGACCCTGTTCCTGCTGTTCGCGGGCATGCTGCTCGGGGTCGCCCTCAATGCCATGACCACCCTGCTCGGCCGGCTGACCAAGCTGCCCCACGCGTTGCGACTTGCGATCGTCTGCCTGGCGATGGCCGGGCTGCTGTCCGGCATCGTGTTCCTCGGCGGCACCACGATCGCGCAGCAGGCCACGGTGCTGAGCAACACGATCAAATCACAGCTCGGCAGCGTCAAGGACTTCCTGGAACAGCACGGGGTCGACACCAGCTATCTCGATTTCACCAATGCCGCCGGCGAGGCGAAGGGCGAAGGCAGCGCCGTGACGACAACGACGACACCCGCGCCGTCCCAGTCCCACGGCATCCCCGGCGCCGGCGCGCTGGCCTCCAGCGGCGGCGCCATCATCAGCCAGACGCTGAAGGTGCTGCTGGGCACCGTCAGCGTCGTCGGCAACTTCTTCATCGTGCTGTTTCTCGGGCTCGCCTTTGCGGCCCAGCCAAGCATCTACCGCGCCGGACTGTTGTTCATCGCGCCGGCGAAGTACCGCGCGCAGGCGACCGTCATCGTCGACCGCATCGGCGAGACGCTGGAGCGCTGGCTCATCGCGCAGATCATCACGATGACGGCGGTGTTCCTCGTCACCTGGATCGGGCTCGCCATCATCGGCATTCCGAGCTCGTTCATCCTCGGCATCCAGGCCGGCCTGCTCGCCTTCATCCCGACGGTCGGCGCGATCCTCGGCGGGCTGATCGTGGTGCTGGCGAGCCTGGCGACCGGGTGGATCGCGGCGCTGTCGGCCTTCATCCTGTTCCTCGGCGTCCACGCGCTGGAAAGCTACGTGCTGACGCCGATCATCCAGCGCCAGGCGCTCGACATCCCGCCGGCCACGCTGTTCGCGTTCCAGATCCTACTTGGGGTCGTGTTCGGTATCTGGGGGCTGGCGCTGGCGCTGCCGCTGATGGCGATCGCCAAGGTGATGATCGACCACTTCAAGACGGAGGATCCGGCGCGGGCCGCGTGACCCCTCGTCAGGAGAGCAGCAGCACTGTTCCCGCGACCATCAGCATCACGCCGGCCAGCATCACCATCGGCCAGCGGCTCTTCGGCGGCTGGTATCGCCCCTGCGCGCGCCGTTCGGCGATCAGCGCGGTCTCGTATTCATTGGAGTCCGAGAACAGGCAGGCGAAACCGCTGCGCGCCGAAACCGCGTCGGCTTCGAGCGACATCAGGGCTGACTGCGGATTGCGGGTGCGGATCGACTCCATGCCCGAAAGCATGGGATCGAATGGTTAACCACTCGTTACCACGCTCACACCCGGACGCTCGCCGGCTTTTGCCGCGCCGAAGCCGGCAGGCCTGCGGTCTTGCGCCGCCAGTTCTCCAGCGAGAGCGGTAATTCCTCCGCCGCCTCGACGCGATTGCGGCCGCCGCGCTTGGCCTGGTAGAGCGCAGTGTCGGCCGAGGCCAACAGCACCTCGAGCTCGGTGCCGGCGGGACCGCCGGCGACGCCGATGCTGACCGTGGTGTCGACCGCGCCTTCCTCGCAGGTGATGTTGCTGTTCTCGAAGGCTTCGCGCACGCGCTCGGCGACCAGCACACCTTCCTCCAGCGAGCACGGCAGCAGCGCCGCGAATTCCTCGCCGCCGATCCGGCCCGACAGATCGCTGATCCTGAGGCTGTTGACCACGACGGCGGAGAACAGTTTCAGGATCTCGTCACCCGCGGGATGGCCGAAGCGGTCGTTGATCGACTTGAAGTGATCGATGTCGAAGATCATCACGGTGACCGGCCGGCCCGCAACGGACTCGCGCTCGATCACCCGGGCGCAGGCCTCGGTGAAGCCGCGGCGGTTGAGCATGCCGCTCAGGGGGTCGATCGACGCGGCCGTCTTGTGCACGGCCACCGCGCGGTCCGACACCATCATGAAGATCACGAACACGGTGCCGATCGCGTACAGCACGAGCTCGATCGAAAACAGCGTGACCCAAAAGCTGGAGACGAAATTCTGGCCGTTCAATCGCAGCAGGTCGCCGACCAGGATCGGCAGCATCAGGACGCAACCGTGCGCGACCGGGATGACGATCGCAAGCCAGCGCCGCTGCATCGCGCGGCGGCGCTCGCTCCACAGTTCGGAGGCGGTCAGCGCGGCGTAGATCGCGACGATCCCGGCGCCGATCGTCAGGCGCATCGCGGGATCATCAACCGTCGTCACCGCCCCGATCCATGCGATCGGGCCGAGCACGAGGCCCAGCAGGTTGGCCTTGCGACCGTGGAAAATGCGCGCGGCATTCCAGACCAGGCCGCAGGCAGCGAAGCCGATCGCATTGAGGCCCAGCAGAACCATCGGATCGAGCGTCGAACTGCCGACCGTCCAGACCGCAACCGAGGCCGCGCCGAGCAGATAGGCGGTGCCCCACCATTTCAGCGCGGAAATGTTCTCCTGCCTGCCGAACAACCACAGCATGGCGCCGAGCATGCCCGCGACCATGGTGGCGAACAAATAAAGTGTCGATGGATCGAACGACATAAACTCACCCCAGCCCGGTGTGATGCAACGTTCGCAGGCGCAAATAAATACGGTGATGCAGCGCCACTGCGAGCCCGCAAGCTAGAAGGTGCGAGTTCCAATTTCGTTTGCACGCACACGCAAGTTTTCATGAAAAACTGCGCTAATTCTCGCCGAAGCACGGCCGGTCGGACGCAGCAAAAAGGGCGCCTCGCGGCGCCCTCTGCAACTCGATGTTTGCGGCAATTGCCGCGAATTTTAGAACTCGAATTAGCGCTTCGAGAACTGGAAGGACTTGCGGGCCTTCGCCTTGCCGTACTTCTTGCGCTCGACCGTGCGGCTGTCGCGGGTCAGGAAGCCGCCCTTCTTGAGGACGCCGCGCAGCTCGGGCTCGAAGTTGGTCAGCGCCTTCGAGATGCCGTGGCGGACAGCACCGGCCTGGCCGGAGAGACCGCCGCCGGCGACGGTGCAGATCACGTCGTACTGGCCGTTACGGGCCGCAGCGACCAGCGGCTGCTGGATCATCATGCGCAGCACCGGGCGGGCGAAGTAGACTTCGAACTCGCGGGTGTTGACCGAGATCTTGCCGGAGCCCGGCTTGACCCAGACGCGGGCGACCGCGTCCTTGCGCTTGCCGGTGGCGTAGGCGCGATTGTACTTGTCGACCTTCTTGACGTATTTCGGCGCGTCGGGCGCGGCCGGCTTGACCTGCGAGAGCTGGTCGAGGGACTGCAACGTATCGGACATTATGCGGCCCTCGTGTTCTTGCGATTCAGGGAAGCGATATCGACCTTCTCGGGGCTCTGCGCTTCATGCGGATGATCGGCACCCGGATAGACGCGCAGATTGCCCATCTGCATGCGGCCGAGCGGACCGCGCGGGATCATGCGCTCGATCGCCTTCTCGACGACGCGCTCGGGGAAGCGACCCTCGAGGATCTGCTTCGCGGTGCGCTCCTTGATGCCACCGATGAAGCCGGTGTGCTTGTAGTAGGTCTTCTGGTCGCGCTTGCGACCGGTCAGCACCACATGCGCGGCGTTGACGATGATGACGTTGTCGCCGCAATCGACATGCGGGGTGTAGGTGGGCAGGTGTTTGCCGCGCAGGCGCATCGCGACGAGCGTGGCGAGACGACCGACGACCAGACCTTTGGCGTCGATCACGACCCACTTCTTCGTCACTTCGGCGGGCTTGGCCGAGAACGTGCTCATGTGTGAAATCCGTGAAAAGGAAATCGGCGCCGTATGCGCCGAACTGGGCGGCTTTCTAGAGAAGCCGGGATCGCGCGTCAACGCCTCCGCGATCAAATTACACCAGCGAAAACAATGGCTTGTAAATATGGTGCAATAATACCGCAGAAAAGCCTATTGATTCGGAATGGAATAGGTCGCCGTGACATGGGCAATGGGATCGGGAGACGAGCCGGACAGCAGGTTGACCTCGCCGACCGCGAGCCGCTTGCCGAGCTTGAGCAGCCTCGCCACCGCAAGTACGTCCTGCCCCGGCTGGCCCTTGCGCAGGAAGTTGATGTTGAGGTTGGTGGTCACGGCAAGGCCGACCGGCCCGATCGCCGACAGCAGCACCACGTACATCGCGAAATCTGCCAGGCCCATCAGGGTCGGCCCGGACACCGTACCGCCCGGCCGCAGCATGCGCTCGCTGAAGCGCTGGCGCAGCAGGGCCGTCTCGCCGTCGGCGCTTTCGATCCGGACATCGTCGTGGACGAACGCCTGCGGGAATTCCCTCCGCAGGAACTCCTCCACGTCAGCCACGCTCATTTTCGCTGTCGCCATGCCGTCCCTGCCCTCGCTTCAGCCTGCCTGTTACATTAAGTTGTCACAGAGACCAAAGTGGAATTTCAGCATGTCCGCCCAAGCCGCCCGCGCCGAAGCGCCGCAACGCCAGCCGATCCTGCTGCGTGAGACCATTGGCAGTATCGCGCTACTGACGCTCAATCGCCCCGGAGCGCGCAACAGCCTCTCCGAGGGCCTGATCGCCGAGCTGCACGCCGCCCTGAACGAGATCGGCGGCGACAAGCGCATCCGCGCCGTCGTGCTCGCCGCCAACGGCCCGGCGTTCTGCGCCGGCCACGACCTCAAGGAGCTTACCGCGCGCCGCCGCGATGCCGACCGCGGCCGCGCCTATTTCGCGCAAATCATGAACGCCTGCAGCGCGATGATGCAGGCCATCGTGCGCCTGCCGAAGCCGGTGGTCGCATCCGTCCAGGGCATCGCCACCGCGGCCGGCTGCCAGCTGGTCGCAAGCTGCGACCTCGCGGTCGCCTCCGACGCGGCGGCGTTTGCGACGCCGGGCGTCGACATCGGGCTGTTCTGCTCGACACCGATGGTCGCGCTGTCGCGCAACGTGCCGCGCAAGCAGGCGATGGAGATGCTGCTGACCGGAGAGCCGGTCTCGGCGGCAACGGCGCAGAGCATCGGCCTCGTCAACCGCGTGGTATCCGCGGGCACCGAACGCGACGCCGCGATCGCGCTGGCCGAGAAGGTCGCGCTGAAATCGGCCTACACCGTCAAGCTCGGCAAGGAAGCGTTCTATCGCCAGGCCGAGATGACCCTCGCCGACGCTTATCGCTTCGCCGCCGAGGTGATGACCGAAAACATGATGGCGCGTGACGCCGAGGAAGGCATCGGCGCCTTCATCGAGAAGCGCGATCCGAAGTGGCAGGATAAGTGACTTCCCGTCATTGCGAGCGAAGCGAAGCAATCCATCGCGCCACACGGAAGCATGGATTGCTTCGTCGCTTCGCTCCTCGCAATGACGCAACGCAAAAAGACGAACGATGAACCACGACGCCTACGACGACAATTACATCCGCAGCATTCTGAACAACGTCAAGACGATCGCGATGGTCGGCGCGTCGCCGGTCAATGTGCGGCCGAGCTATTTCGCCTTCAAATATCTGGCGCAGCGCGGCTACGACATGATCCCGGTCAACCCCGGCCATGTCGGCAAGGCGCTGATGGGCAAGCCGTTCGTCGCCTCGCTTGCGGACATCGATCGGCCGATCGACATGATCGACATCTTCCGCAATTCAAGCCACATCATGCCCGTGGTCGAGGAGGCGCTGAAATTGTCGACGCCGCCGAAGGTGATCTGGATGCAGCTTGGCGCGCGCGACGACGCCGCGGCCGAGAAGGCGGAAGCCGCGGGCCTTAAGGTGGTGATGAACCGCTGCCCGAAGATCGAGTATGGCCGGCTGTCGTCGGAGATCTCCTGGATGGGCGTCAATTCGCGCACGTTGAGTTCCAAGCGCGCGCCGATCCCGACACAGGGCATGCGGCTGTCGCTCAATCGCACGAGCTTCGGCGGCGGACAGACCGCGGCATCCGACCGCGCGGCAAAGAACAAGACCGAGACGACCTGACATCGCGGCGGAATAATCGCTGCGATCATCCGGTATAGCGCGGGATGCCCCTCCAAAAACTGGCGGTGTGCCCAACTCGCTTGACGGCGGGCGCCGCCGCCATCAGCATGCCGCGCGTTTCGACCAGGCCACAACAGGATACAAAGAATGACCGATCGCCTTCCGGGATTTTCCACCCTCGCCGTGCACGCCGGCGCGCAGCCTGATCCCACCACCGGCGCGCGGGCGACGCCGATCTACCAGACCACGTCATTCGTCTTCAACGACGCCGACCACGCGGCCTCGCTGTTCGGCCTGCAGGCATTCGGCAACATCTATACCCGCATCGGCAACCCGACCAATGCCGTGCTCGAGGAACGTGTCGCAGCCCTCGAAGGCGGCACCGCGGCGCTCGCCGTCGCTTCCGGTCACGCGGCGCAGGTCGTCGTGCTGCAGCAGCTGTTGAAGCCCGGCGATGAGATCATCGCGGCACGCAAGCTCTATGGCGGCTCGATCAACCAGTTCACCCACGCCTTCAAGGCGTTCGGCTGGAATGTGGCCTGGGCCGACCCCGATGAGATCGAAAGCTTCGAGCGCGCGGTGACGCCGCACACCAAGGCGATCTTCATCGAGTCGATCGCCAACCCGGCCGGCAGCATCACCGATATCGAGGCGATCGCCGCCGTTGCGCGCAAGGCCGGCGTGCCGCTAATCGTCGACAACACGCTGGCCTCGCCCTATCTGATCAAGCCGATCGATCATGGCGCCGACATCGTCGTGCACTCCCTGACCAAGTTCCTCGGCGGTCACGGCAACTCGCTCGGCGGCATCATCGTCGACGCCGGCACCTTCGACTGGTCGAAGGACAACAAATATCCGATGCTGAGCGAGCCGCGCCCGGAATATCATGGCATCAGGCTCCAGGAGACCTTCGGCAATTTCGCCTTCGCGATCGCCTGCCGCGTGCTCGGCCTGCGCGACCTCGGCCCCGCACTGTCGCCGTTCAACGCCTTCATGATCCTGACCGGCATCGAGACGCTGCCGCTGCGCATGCAGAAGCACTGCGACAACGCCAAGGCGGTGGCGGAATTCCTCTCCACCCACCCCGCGGTCTCAGCGGTGAATTATGCCGGCCTGCCCGGCGACAGGTGCAACGCCCTGCAGCGCAAATATGCGCCGAAGGGCGCCGGGGCGGTGTTCACCTTCAGCCTGAAGGGCGGCTACGACGCCGGCGTCAATCTGGTGTCGAACCTGAAGCTGTTCTCGCATCTCGCCAATGTCGGCGACACCCGCTCGCTGGTGATCCATCCGGCCTCCACCACCCACAGCCAGCTCGACGACGCCGCCAAGGTGAGGTCGGGCGCGGCGCCCGAGGTGGTGCGACTTTCGATCGGCATCGAGGACAAGGAAGACCTGATCGCCGACCTCGACCAGGCCCTGCGCGCCTGATCCCGCAATTGTTCCGGAGCGGTGCGCCGCATCGCTCCGGCAACTTGCCCAAGGCGACCGACCTCCCGTTAACGCTTAATACCGACGGGCCTCTCGTTAACGTTCAATCCGGCTTAAAGTGGCAGTGATAGGCTCCGGATGATTCGGGAGACCATTGATGCTGCGCTGGACATTGCCGCTCGCGATCGCATTGTTTGCGATCCCGCCTGCTGACGCCGCCGACGGCCCGGCCGTCGCCAAGAGCGCGACCGTCAAGGCCGCGCGCCAGCTGCCGGCGGGCCTGCCGCGGCAGCATTATGCCTACCGCACCACCATCACATCGCCGACCTATGTCCGACGCGGACGCCAGCTCGTGGTCGTCGAGCCCGTGGTGATCCCGCTCAATTCCGAGCCATATATCCCGTTCGTGCCGGGCGAACCGCTGCTGCCGGGGTCGTCGTCACTGCCCGGCTATTACGGCAACTGGCACTCCTACAACTATTTCGGCCCGTACTACGGCGGTGCCTATGTGACCTATTGGGACCGCCTGCCCTACGCCTGCGGCGTCTACGGCTACTGCTAGCGCGGACCGATCGCGTGGCCAGATCGCCGAAGAAATCCAGCGCACCGGCCTCGGGGAACGCGGTGACCGCCGATCTCGTCGCGGTGCTGGTCGCCGTCACCGAGGGCACGCCGAAGATCGTGACCATCGCCGGCGGCTCCGCGCTGCCGAGCGGCCCGTTCGAGTTCACCCATCGCTCGCTGCAGACCGCGCTGCGGGCCTGGGTCGAAGCGCAGACCGGCCACCCGCTCGGCTATGTCGAGCAGCTCTACACCTTTGCCGACCGCGGCCGGTCCGGCGACACCAAGGGGCCGCACAGCGTCTCGATCAGCTATCTCGGCCTGACCCGCGAGGATCGTGTCGGCGAAGGCTTCGAGGCGCACTGGTCCGGCTGGTACGACTACTTCCCCTGGGAGGATCATCGCGCCGGCGCGCCGGCCTTCCTGGCCAAGACGATCGCGCCGAAGCTCAAAACGTGGGCGAAGGCAGCGCCGTCGCCGACGCTGCAGCGCGAGCGCTGGCAGCGTTGCGCCATCACCTTCGGTCTCGACGATCGCGACTGGAATGAGGAGCTGGTGCTGCAGCGCTATGAGCTGCTCTACGAGGCCGCGCTGATCCCGGAAGCCGGGCGCGGGCATGGCCGCGACTCGCCGGTCGTGCCGGGCAAGCCCATGACGGCGGATCACCGCCGCATTCTCGCGACCGGGATCGCGCGGCTGCGCGCCAAGATCAAATACCGTCCGGTGGTATTCGAGCTGATGCCGGCCGAGTTCACCCTGCTGCAACTGCAACGCAGTGTTGAGGCACTCGCAGGCCGGCTGGTCCACAAGCAGAACTTCCGCCGGCTGATCGAGCAGCAGGAACTCGTTGAAGAAACTGGCGCAATGGCCGCCGATACCGTCGGCCGGCCGGCCAAGCTATTCCGCTTCCGCCATGCCGTGCTGGCCGAGCGGGCCGTCGCCGGCACCAAGCTCCCGCTTTCGCGCACTTGACATGCCTTATGCTCAGGATAAGTATAAGCCATCTTATGCTCATGGAGAGTATAAATGGTTGCACTCGATACCGATCTGCTTACCCGCACCGCGCCGCTCTATGAGCGCGTCAAGCGCGTCATCCCGCCGTTCGAATGGGCCACGTTCGCCGAGGACGTCGATGCGATCCTCACGCTGAAACGCCGCCGACATGCGGTGGTGCTGGCGCACAATTACCAGACGCCGGAGATATTCCACGGCGTCGCCGACATCGTCGGCGACAGCCTGTTGCTCGCACGCGAAGCAACCAAGGTCGACGCCGATGTCATCGTGCTCGCCGGCGTGCATTTCATGGCCGAGACGGCGAAGCTGCTCAATCCGGCCAAGACCGTGCTGATCCCCGACCTCAAGGCCGGCTGCTCGCTGGCGGATTCCATCACGGCGCAGGACGTGCGGCTGATGCGGGCGCGCTACCCGGACGCACCGGTCGTCGCCTATGTCAACACCTCGACTGCGGTAAAGGCCGAGTCCGACATCTGCTGCACGTCGGGCAATGCGCTGAAGGTGGTTGAATCGCTCGGCGCCGAGCGCGTCATCATGCTCCCTGATGAATATCTGGCGCAGAACATCGCCAAGCAGACCAGCAAGAAGATCATCGCCTGGAAGGGCCACTGCGAGGTGCACGAGCTGTTCACCGCCGACGACGTGCGTCAGCTGCGCGAGGATCATCCCGATATCACCATCCTGGCGCATCCGGAATGCCCGCCCGAGGTGGTCGCCGAAGCAGACTTTGCAGGGTCGACGGCTGCGATGCAGTCGTTCGTCGAGACCAAACGTCCGCCGCGCGTCGTGCTGCTGACGGAATGCTCGATGAGCGACAACATCGCGGCACGAAACCCCGATGTCGACTTCGTCCGCCCCTGCAATCTCTGTCCGCATATGAAGCGGATCACGCTGAAGAACATCCGCCACGCGCTGGAGACCAACCAGCACGAGGTCACGATCGACCCTGCGATCGCCGATCGCGCGCGCAAGAGCGTCGAAAGGATGCTGGCGATATGAGCACCGATATCTCCGATCTTAACGGCCGCCCGGTGATCATCGGCGGCGGCGCCGCCGGGCTGATGACCGCGCTTCAGCTCGCGCCCGAGCCGGTCGTCCTGCTGTCGAAATCGCCGCTCGGCGCGGAAGCTTCCAGCATGTGGGCACAGGGCGGCCTTGCCGCGCCGGTCGGCGCCGATGACAGCCCTGCCCTGCATCTCGCCGATACGCTCTCGGCCGGCGCCGGCCTTTGCGACGCGGCCGCCGCGAGCCGGATCGTCCATGCCGCGCCCGCCGCCGTCGAACAGCTGGCGAGGCTCGGCGTCGCCTTCGACCGGCACGCCGACGGCAGCTGGCGCCTCGGGCTCGAGGCCGCACACCGCCGCAACCGCATCGTGCACGCCACCGGCGACGGCACCGGCCGGGAAATCATGCGCGCGCTGATCGCGGCGGTCCGCCAGACGCCGTCGATCACGCTGCTGGAAGGCGTCGAGGCGCGCCGGCTGATCGTCGAGGACAATGCGGTCAGGGGCGTGCTTGCAGCCAGCCCAAGCGGCGCGCTGACGATCGCGACCAACCGCGTGGTGATCGCGACCGGCGGCATCGGCGGGCTGTTCGCCGACAGCACCAATCCCGGCGGATGTTTCGGCCAGGGGCTCGCGCTCGCCGCACATGCCGGCGCGAAACTGTCGGACATCGAGTTCGTCCAGTTTCATCCGACCGCGTTCGACGGGCCGTCCCGCCCGATGCCGCTGTTGACCGAGGCGATCCGCGGCGACGGCGCGATCCTGATCGACGAGACCGGCCGGCGCTTCATGGCCGATCAGCCCGGCGCCGAGCTTGCGCCACGCGACATCGTCGCGCGCGCCGTGTGGCGCCACCGCGCCGCGGGGCTTCGCACCTTCCTCGACGCGCGGCAACATCCGGGCGCGGAGTTTGCGCAGCGCTATCCCGTGATCAGCGCGTTCTGCAAGATGGCTGGCATCGATCCCACCCATGATCCGATCCCAATCCGGCCGGCGGTTCACTACCACATGGGCGGCATCGCGGTTGACGGTTTTGGCCGCAGCACGGTGCAGGGCCTGTGGGCCTGCGGCGAGGCCGCGCGCACCGGGTTGCACGGCGCCAACCGCCTCGCCAGCAACTCGCTGATGGAAGCGATCGTCTGCGCGCGCTGGGTCGCCGAAAGCATCGAAAGCGTGAGTGCGGGCCCGCGCGCCATGCTGCGCGAGGACGCGATGCCACAAGCTTCCGATCCTTCCGCTGTGCGGCCGATCCTCACCCAGGGGCTCGGCGTGCTGCGCGACCGCGACGGCATCGCACGCGCGATCCGCAGCCTCTATCCGCTCGCGCGCGGCCAGAGTGGAGCATCCGACGCAGCGCTGGTCGGATTGATGATCGCGGTTGCCGCGATCAGGCGTGAGGAGAGCCGCGGCGGTCATTTCCGAACCGATTTCCCGCACACCGCCCTGTCTGCGGCGCCCTCTTCCCTCACCCGTGCGGAAGCGCTCGCCGCCGCGCACGACATCGTTGAATCCGAGCTACCAGCCAGGAGTGCCCGCTCATGACCCTCAATCCCCTGTTGCCGCTTCTATACGAACCGATCGTGCAGACCGCCTTGCGCGAGGACCTCGGCAGCGCCGGCGACATCACGGCGGACGCGATCGTGCCGGCCGGCCAGCAGGCCCGGCTGGTGATGCGGGCGCGGCAGCCCGGCGTGGTCGCCGGGCTCGATGTTGCGCGGTCAGTCTTCCAGACGGTGTCGCCGGCCATCGAGCTGCACGCCGAGCGGCCCGACGGCAGCGCGGTCGAGCCCGACCAGGTGATTGCGATCATCGACGGCCCGGCGCGCAGCCTGCTCACCGCGGAGCGCACCGCGCTCAACTTCCTCTGCCATCTCAGCGGCGTCGCGACCGCAACCGCCACGCTCGTCAAGGCCGTTGCCGGCACCCGCGCGCAGATTGTTTGCATCCGCAAGACCACGCCGGGACTACGGGCACTGGAGAAATATGCGGTGCGCGCCGGCGGCGGCCGCAATCACCGCTTCGGGCTCGACGACGCCATGCTGATCAAGGACAACCACATCGCGCTCGCCGGCGGCATCCGCACCGCGATCGAACGCGCCAAGGCCAATGCCGGCCATCTGGTCAAGATCGAGGTCGAGGTCGACACGCTGTCGCAGCTCGAGGAGGCGCTGGCGCTGGGCGTCGACGCTGTCCTGCTCGACAACATGACGACCGAGCAGCTCACCCAGGCGGTGGCGATGGCGCGCGGCAAGGCGATCACCGAAGCCTCGGGCCGCATCACGGCGGCGACCGCGGCAGCGATTGCCGCCACCGGCGTCGATTTGATCTCGGTCGGCTGGGTCACCCACAGCTCGGCCGCGCTCGATATCGGGCTCGACTATCTGTCCTGATCGATCAAAGAGGTTGATGGATCAACAGGGTTGATGGATCAACCGGGCTGGCCGACCGGAACGAGGGTCGGCTGGTCCCGTTCGGTCCGGCGCGCCGCGAAGCGCTCGACCTGCAGCACGGCGAGCGTCAGCACGACGATTGCGACCGCCTGGTGCGTCAGCGCCAGATCGATCGGCACCTGATGCAGCAGCGTCAGGATGCCGAGCGTCGCCTGCAAGGTGATCGCGGCCACCAGCCACCAGGCGCCGGCAATGACCGCGCCGCCGGCGCGCGCGCGCATGGCATCGATCGCATGCGCGATCGCCAGCACGAACAGCAGATAGGCGGTCATGCGATGTTCGAACTGCACGGTCAACGTGTTGTCGAACAGATTGCGCCACCACGGCGTCTCGAACCAGAGACGGTCAGCCGACGGAATGAAGCCGCCGTCGATGTCGGGCCAGGTATTATAAACCCTGCCCGCGCGCAGCCCCGCGACCAGCGCGCCGAAATAGAGCTGCACGAAGGTCAGCACGAGCAGCACCGCGCTCGTGATCTTCAGCCTGAGCTGCGCGATCACGGACGGACGATCCGTCAGGCGCCGCAGCGTCCAGACGATCGCCGCGAAGATGAGGAGCGCCAGCACCAGATGGGTCGCCAGCCGATACTGCGACACCTCGACGCGTTCCGAGAGGCCGGACGCGACCATCCACCAGCCGACGCCGCCCTGCAGCGCGCCGAGGCCGAAAATCACCCAGAGCCGCCGGCCGAGCTCGCCGCTCACCGCGCCGCGCCACAGGAAATACAGGAACGGCAGCAGATAGGCCGCGCCGATCACCCGGCCGAGCAGCCGGTGGCTCCACTCCCACCAGAAAATCGTCTTGAACTCCGCGAGCGTCATCCCGGCGTTGAGCTCGCGATATTGCGGGATCCGCTTGTAGCCCTCGAAGGCCTGGGTCCACTGCGCCTCGGTCAGCGGCGGCAGCGTGCCGGTCACCGGCTTCCATTCGACGATCGACAGGCCGGACTCGGTGAGCCGCGTGGCGCCGCCGACCAAGACCATCAGGGCGATCAGGGCGGCCACCGCGACCAGCCATACCCTGACGGCGCGGAGCTGCGATGTCTTTGCGGAAATACCGGCCATTTCGCCCTGACTTGATTGGATTTTCGGGCCCCTTATAGTCCGCCGCGCCCGCAGCGCAAGATCACGAGTTACCCATATCAGCCATGGCCATACGCACCCGCAAACTGCTCGGAACCATTTTCCTGCTCATCTTGGTGGTGGTGTGGTCGCTGCTCGGCATGACGGTCGCGCAGACGCCGTGGCTCGCCAATTCCGGATTGTTGCAAGCGATCTTCTACGTCGTCGCGGGCCTCGGCTGGGTGCTGCCGGCGATGCCGATCGTCGCCTGGATGTCGCGGCCCGATCGCGCCTAAGTAACGTTCTGATCGCGCGCGCTGCGCGTCGGCCGCACCGGCGCGAACATCACGCCCGACAGCAGCACCCGCATCATCCGCAGCGAGCGCACCCGGCCGTCCCATGCGATCCGCGGCAGCGCGTGCAGATTGGTGCGGCCCTGCGCCTCGACAACCCCGGAGATGGTCGACACCGCGCTGGCAAAGCCGGCCTCCTCGGCCATCACGACATGCGGACGGCCGAACGCTTCGCGGTCCCCGAACGGGAATGCGAAATGCCTGACCTGCCGCCGCAGCGCGCTCTCGGCCACCGCCTTGCCCATCGCCATTTCGCGCTGCGCGTCGGCATCCCTGAGGCTCGACAGCGCCGGATAGTTCACGGTCGCACTGCCGAACGTCACGTTCGGATCGGCGGCAAGCTTCGCCAGATCCTGCCAGTCGAGTGACGCATGGCGTGACAATTGGGCCGCGTCGACCGAATAGCGCCTTGCGAGATCATTGAGCGCGTAGGACAGGTCCGACGGCGGCAGCTTGCGCAGCCAGCCGGACAGGAAATCGAACAGCTCGTATTTGTCCGACGGCGTCGAGATCGCAAAGTGCTGCTCCCTGCCGTCGACCATCATGCCGATGCGGCTCTCGCGGGCGATGATGTCCTCGAGCGCCAGCCACCACGCGACGCCCACGCCGTCCGGGAAAGCCGTCGGCAAATACAGGGTGAAGGGGACGCCGTGCCTGGCGAGCACCGGCCAGGCATGGGTGACGATGTCCTTGCTGGCGCCGTCAAAGGTCAGGCAGGCAAAGCGCCGGCGCTCCGGCAAGGTCACCGCGCGGCGGCAAGCCTCGTCGATCCCGACGATGTCATACCGCCAGCGCTTCAGCGCGCGGATCGTGCGATCGAGGAATGCCGGCGTGATCTCCTGGGACTTCAGCGGCTGAAACCGGCCGCGTCGCGCGGGACGAACGCGGACGAACCGCAGGATCACCCCGGCGCCGCCGGTCTCGCGTTCCCGCAGCCTGAACGCGCCACTGAAATACGCGAGCTCCATTCGGGCCCGTCGTAAAATCTCACTGTCCGGCGCCAAGGTCCCTCTACCCGTCCCTGCCTGGCGGTTCCCGCACGCCGCCGCGGCATTGTTCTTACTCTTTGTTGACATTTCCCTGCGAAGGTCGGCCCCAGCCGAGAACTGTAAATTAATACCTAAAAATTTCGAGTTCCGAGATGACCATGGCGGCGGCAATCGAAGGCCAGACGGCTGAGGCGCGAGCGTGGCCGAACGCAATCCGCGTCGCCGGCGTCGACATCTTTCATGACCTCACCGCGGCCGAGGCCACCTGGCGCGGCTTCGAGACATCGCAGCACAGCTACACGCCCTATCAGCGGTTCGATTTCCTCGCCGCTTGGCAGCGCCAGGTCGGCGAGCGCGAGGGCCTGCGGCCCTTCATCGTCGTCGCTCATGACAGTGAACGCCGGCCGCTGCTGCTGCTGCCGCTCGCAATCGAGTCCCGCCTTGGCGCGAACTGCGCGAGCTTCATGGGCGGCAAGCATACGACCTTCAACATGGCGCTGTGCGCGAAGGATTTCGCCGCCAAAGCGACGGAAGCCGACATCGCGGCTCTGATCGGATCGATCGCCGAACGCTCCCGCGCCGATGCGCTCGTGCTCTGCCAGCAGCCGCTGCGCTGGCAGGACCTCCCGAATCCGCTGGCGCTGCTGCTGCATAAGCCTTCGGTCAACGATTGCCCGGTGCTGGCGATCGAGCCCGGCGCGGCACCGGCGACGCTGGTCAGCAACTCGTTCCGCCGCCGCCTCAAGGGCAAGGAGCGCAAGCTGCAGGCGCTGCCCGGCTACCGCTATTACGTCGCGAGCGAGAGCGCCGATGTCTGCCGCCTGCTCGACTGGTTCTTCCGCGTCAAGCCGCAGCGCATGGCCGAGCAGAAGCTGCCGAACGTGTTCGCCGAGCCGGGTATCGAGCAATTTGTTCGTGCCGCCTGCCTCGCGCCGCGCGCCGACGGCAACGGCTATGCGATCGACATCCACGCGCTGGAGTGCGACGAGGAAGTGATCGCGATCTTCGCCGGCGTGTCCGACGGTCATCGCTTTTCGATGATGTTCAACACCTACACGATGTCGGCCAATTCCAAGTTCAGTCCCGGCCTGATCCTGATGCGCGATATCATCGACCGCCATGCCGGCCTGAACTACCGCGCTCTGGATCTCGGCATCGGCTCGGACGAGTACAAGCGGCTGTTCTGCAAGGACGATGAATCCGTCGTTGACAGCTTCGTTCCGCTCAGCCTGCGCGGCAAGCCGGCGGCCAGCGCGCTGTCGGCCATCAATCGCGCCAAGCGCGCCGTGAAGCAAAATCCGGCGCTGTTCGAGATTGCGCAGAACCTGCGCAGCATGTTCCGCTGAGCGTTCAGCTCGCCGCGTCGCCCTGCTCTGCGCCGCCATTCGGTACGCCGAGCCGCTTCATCGCGTCGAAGAGCAGTGCCGCGGCTGGTGACAGCGCACGCTTGCGCAGCCTGATCAGGCCGTAATTCTCCAACAACAGCCTGTCGCGCAGGCGCAGCACCTTGAACCGCTGCGGATCGACCAGATCGAACACCAGCATGGGGACAGGCACGATCGCGTCGATGCCCGCGGCAATTCCGACCGAGGCGAAAAACGACTCGGTGTTGATGACCCGGCGCGGCGGCGTCACGCCGCGGCTCATGAACAGCCTCTCGAGCGCCTGGCGCATGAAGGATTCGCGCGGCTGGCAGATCCATTGCTGGTCGGCCATGTCCTCCAGCTCGACCGTCTCGCGGCCGGCCAACGGATGCTCCGCACGGACGAGCAGCACCGCCTCCTCCGCGCCGATCTCATAATAGTCGAATTGCCGGGGATCGATGCCGGCGGGAATCCTGGCGACGACGAAATCGAACTCGAGCGCCAGCAGTCGCGTGATCAATGGCGGGCTGGTGCTGACATCGAGCGAGATGTTCACCCGATTCAGCTTCTCGCCGAGGTACTGGATGACGTCGACGACGAGGTCGATGCTCGGCTTGGCGACTGTTCCAACGGAGACGGTGCCGAGCTCACCGGATTTGTAGCCCGCGAACTCGTCGGTGACCTGGTCGAGATCGGCCAGCACGCTCTTGCCGCCACGGATCAGGATCGACCCATAGGCCGTCGGTTCGACGCCGCGCGCCGTGCGCTCGAACAAGGGAACCCGCGCCAGCGCCTCGATTTCGGCGAGCATTTTCGATGCAGCGGATTGGGTGATGTTCAACCGCTCGGCGGCGAGCTGCAACTTGCGCTCATTGTCGAGAGCGACCAGCAGGCGCAGCTGGCGCAGTTTCAGATTATTGATCACGGCTCGCCACCATCCTGCCCGGCAAGAGCCTGTTCCGTTCCGATTAGACCGGAACGGGGCTCCAGATTCTGCTTTGACGCGTTTTCTTGACGCGAACCGGCAGCCACTTCGCCGGAAAACGCTCCAGGGTTCCCGCGTTTATACCGCGGTGCATCATGACCGTTTCGCCGTGGCTCCATTCCCAAATGCCATTAGTCACGCGGCAGTCGATTACACAACAATGAACAAGACTTGCAAGGGCAACGCGACGAGCCGCTGCGGGTGCGCCAGGTGCCGCCCCGAAACAGCGCAGTGATCGTCCGCCGAATCGAAAAACAGGAAGGGATGGGAACGATGAGCGACGATATCGAGAAGCGCGCGATCGGAAAGATGATGCGGCGGCTGATTCCGTTCCTCATCCTGTGTTACTTCGTGGCCTATCTCGATCGCGTCAATGTCGGCTTCGCCAAGCTGCACATGAACGCGGCGCTCGGCCTCAGCGAGGCCGCCTACGGGCTCGGCGCCGGTCTGTTCTTCATCGGCTACTTCTTCTTCGAGGTGCCCTCCAACATCCTGCTAGAGCGGTTCGGTGCACGGCGCTGGATCGCCCGCATCATGATCAGCTGGGGCATCGTCTCGGCCGCATTTGCCTTCATCCCGCAGATGTCCGCGGCGAGCGGGCTGTCGAGCGAATGGATCTTCTACTTCCTGCGCCTTCTGCTCGGCGCCTGCGAAGCCGGCTTCTTCCCCGGCATCATCTTCTATCTGACGCTCTGGTTCCCGTCGGTGTATCGCGCGCGCGTCATCAGCCTGTTCATGCTGGCGATCCCGATCTCGAGCATCATCGGGGCACCGATCTCGGGATTGCTGCTCAACCTGTCGGGCGCCGGCCTGACCGGATGGCAGTGGCTGTTCGTCTGCGAGGCATTGCCGTCGGTCCTGGTCGGCTTCGCTGTCCTGACCTTCCTTCCCGACTTTCCGCGCCAGGCGAGCTGGCTGCAGCCTGACGAGATCAAGTGGATCCAGACCACGCTTGAACGCGAGCGGCAGCAAACCGAGGCCGTGGAGCATATTTCCGTTCTGCAGTCGCTCACCGACTCGCGGGTCCTTGCCTGCGCCTTCGTGTATTTCTGCCTCAACGCGGCGAGCTACGGCGTCGCCTTCTTCCTGCCCACGATCATCAAGGCGTTTGGCGTCACCGACACCCAGACCGGCTTGATCGCGGCCCTGCCCTTCGTGTTCGGCGCGGTCGGCATGGTGCTGCTCGGCCGCCATTCCGACAAGACCGGCGAGCGGCGCTACCATGTCGCTGGCGCACTGACGCTCGCCGCCGTCGGCATCGGCCTTGCCGGGCTGATGTCGAATCCGGTGCTGATCGTCGCCCTGCTCTGCCTTGCGCAGATCGGCGTGTCGGCGGTGCCGCCGATGTTCTGGCCGATGCCAGCCGGCATCCTGACCGGCGCCTCGGCCGCGGCAGGCATTGCCGCGATCAACTCGCTCGGCAACCTGTCGGGCTTCGCCGGCCCATTCGCCGTCGGCTATCTGAAGGACCTGACCGGCAGCTTTACGGCGGGCCTGCTGCTGCTCGCCGTGATGGGACTGATCGGCGCGCTGGTCACGATCAGGCTGCGGATCGATCCGGTGCTCGAGCGAACCGCGCGCGAGCCGATGATGGCGCATTAGACGTCGGGCGCCCGCACCGAAGGGAACGGCGCTCGTAATGCCCGTCACTTGCCAGCGGCCGCCTTGCTTGCGGCCGCCTTGGCGACCTCGCGGATGCAGGCGATGAATATCTCGGCGGTCGGGCCGAAGGTGCGGCCTTTCAACGTGACGATCGCGGCCGAGACGGCGGCCGCGCGCGGAAGCTGAACCGGAAGCACCTTCAGGCCGAGATCGCCGCCGGCAAACCGCGCGACCGAGCCCGGCAGCACGGTGATGAAGCGGCCGGCCGCGGCGAGCCGGCAGCACAAATGAAGCGACAGCGTCGTGATCGGCGCGCTTGGCGTCTGCATTCCGAATTCGCGAAACATCTCCGCCACCGCGGAGCCCGGAAAGGTGTCTGGCGGAGGCAACACCCAGCGCTCGTCCGCGAGGTCGGCCAATTCGAGCCTGGATGCGCGCGCCCATTTGCTTCGCCTTCCCGCGACCACGACGCGCCGATCATCGAGCAAGGGCTCGACCGCCAGGTCCGTCTCGTCAAACGGCGTCGGCGTCCATCCAAGCAACAGATCGATGTTGCGCTCGCGCAGTTCGCGGTAACGCAGATCGCTGAGAACGGTCTGCGCGACATTGATGCGGATGCCGGGATGCTGCCGAGTGAAGCGGTCGATCGCCACCGGAAGCAAGCCCGCTGCGATGCTCTCCGTACTGCCGATGCGCAACTCTCCGATGCTCGGATCGGCCAGAAACTCGAGCTCCTGCAAGCCCTGGGTAAGCTCGTCGAAGATCGAGACCCCGCGTCGCACCAGCGCATGGCCATAGGCCGTCAGTTCGATGCCGTTACGGCAACGATCGAACAGCCGAAGTCCGAGCGCGTGCTCCATGTCGCTGACCGCCCGCGATATGGCCGGCTGCGACACCGCGAGCTCCGCGGCAGCCTTCGCCATGCTGCCGCGCTGCGCGATGACGAGCAGGATGTGCAGGTCGCGCAGCTTGATCCGGCGTCGGGCACGCTCGATGTCCTGCATCAGCGATCCTTACCAAAACGGTTATGGACGGCTCAGACACTAGCATTGGACGTTTATCCCCGCCTCACGCATCCTCCGCGTGCGATGACGCAGATCGTCGCGCCCCGGACGGCGCGGCTCGACGACCATGGAGGCATGCATGTTGACCCGTCGCGACGTCCTGACCGCGTCAGCGGCCGGTGCCGCGCTCGCCGCCGCGAGCCTGGTCCGGCCAGGCGCCGCGCAGCCCCGCCTGAAGACCGCCCATATCCTGACCGGCTACACACCCGGATTGCCGGACGCCGTCGCAAGGCTCGTTGCCGGGCAGATGAAGGACTATGCCGACACCATCGTCGTCGAGACCCGGCCCGGCGCGAGCGGCCGGATTGCGATCGAGGCCGTGAAGAACGCCGAGGCCGATGGATCGGTCATGCTGCTCGCGCCGCTTGGATTCATCGCGCTGTTTCCGCACACCTACAAGTCGCTCGCATATGCACCGCAGGACTTCACGCCGGTATCGACCGTCGGCTCGTTCGCGACGCTTCTGGCGGTCGGCCCGAAAGTCCCGAACGACGTCAGGAGCCTCGCCGACTTCGTCGCCTGGTGCCGCGCCAACCCGACGCAGGCGACCTATGGCACGCCGGGCGTCGGCACCACGCTGCATTTCATCGGTGCGATGCTCGGCCGGACCGCGGGCTTCGACTATCTCCACGTGCCCTATCAGGGCAGAGGGGCGGTCCAGGATCTCCTCAAGGGCGAGATCGCGTCGGCCGTGATGCCGATCGACAGCCTGCTGGGCCAGGTCCAGTCCGGACAGCTTCGCGCTCTGGCGACGACCGGTCCCAGCCGTCTCAAATCTCTCCCCGATGTGCCGACGGTGGCGGAAGCCGGTTACCCCGCGCTTCAGGACGTGACCTGGTTCGGCATCTTCCTGCCGGCGAAGACCCCTCCCGCAATCGTCGCGCAACTCAACAGCGCGATCCAGGCGTCACTGCGCACCGAGGAGGTCAAGTCCGGCATGGCCAAACTGTCGGTCGACGTCGACGCAATCGCGATGAACGACTTTGCCCGACTGCTCGCCACCGAATCCGATCGCTGGAAAGGGATCGTGCGGGCGACCGGATTTACCCCGACGGGCTGACGGTGGCCGTCAGGCGGCCACCACCCGCGGGCCCCTCGCGACCGCTTCCGACGCCGCGCAGGGTTTGCTCAGCATCGTCACTTCGGCGAAGCCGACCGCCCTGAGTTGCTCGACCATCGAACGGCGGGCATCCTGCGCCATGGCGGCGTCGGGCACGACGACCGCCTGCGCCTTCGCGGTCAGCAGTTCGGCTGGCAGGTCGACGGCCGAACCGGCGTCGAGCAGCACGTGATCGTAGACCCTGAGCAGCGCGTCGATCGCAAGTGCGAGCCGCGGCGACTGCAGATGCGAGCGATCGAAGCCCGGACGCCCGGCGCTGACGATCTGAACACGCGACTGCCGATCCTTGGTGATGATCTGCGCGAAGGTCGCCTCGCCCTGCATCAGTTCGGCAAGTCCGGGCGCGGCGGGATCGACGGTCGCCGACGTCAGTACCGGCGAGGACGCGACGAGATCGATGACGACGACCTTGGCCTGGCGCGCCATCAGACGCGCCAGCGTCAGAGCGGTCAGCGTAACGCTCTCAGCCGCGGCCGGGCCGAGCACGGTGACCTTGTGGGCGGCGTGACCGACGGCGACGAGGCGCTCGGCGAGTTCATCGATCTCGTCGGCGGTCTGGGCGGACGCAGGCTGCGGCGGAGGTTCATAGGCAGCCGCAGGCTCCAGCGGCAGTTCGGGCTCCACCGCCGGCCTCGGCGCGACCGGCGATGCGAGCGCGGGTTCAGGCGGCAGCGCCGGCGCGGGTTGGTCCACGGTTGCGGCATCCATGACCGGCTCGCGGCGCCTGATCACGGCGGCCGCCGGCGCGAAGGCGCGGCCAACCGCACCGGGCGCGGAGATGCGCAGCAGCTCGC
Organism: Bradyrhizobium sp. Mp19; assembly: GCF_029952935.1. Classification (NCBI taxonomy): domain Bacteria; kingdom Pseudomonadati; phylum Pseudomonadota; class Alphaproteobacteria; order Hyphomicrobiales; family Nitrobacteraceae; genus Bradyrhizobium; species Bradyrhizobium sp. Mp19. Next base: position 91,924 of record NZ_JASAUT010000028.1, read on the forward strand.
CGGTGATGATGATGCCGGACGACAGCAGCAGCGTCGCCAGCGTCGCGATCAGCACGATCGGCAGCTTCTTCGGATAGGCCGGCGTATTCGAAACCGAGGCGCGCGAGATGATACGGCCGTCGGTCGGCGCGGCCTCGATGTTCTCGCGCGCCGTCGCCTCGCGATACTTGGCGAGATAGGCCTCCAGCAGGTCGCGCTGCGCCTTGGCTTCACGCTCCAGCCCGCGCAGTTGCACGTCCTGGCTATTGCTCGACGACGCCTGCTTCTTCGACTGGTCCAGGCTCGCCTGCAGCGCCATGACACGGCCATCGGCGACGCGGGCGTCATTGTCCAGCGAGCGCGAAACCTTGCCGGCTTCCTCGCGCAATTGCCGATCGAGATCGGCGATCTGCGCCTTCAATTCCTTGATGCGCGGATGGTTGTCGAGCAGCGTCGAGGACTGCTCGGCGAGCTGCGCGCGCAGCGTACCGCGCTGTTCGGCGAGCCGGCGGATCAGCTCGGAATTGAGCACCTCCGACGCCTCGATCGGCTTGCCGCCCTGGAGCATCTCGCGGATCAGCCGCGCCTTGGTCTCGGCATCCGCCTTCAGCGCGCGGGCATTGTTGAGCTGCGTGTTCAACTCGCCCATCTGCTGGTTCGACAGCGGGATGTTGTTGGTGCCGACGAACAGGCTCGACTTAGAGCGGAATTCCTCGACGCGCGAATCCGCGTCCGCGACCTTGGTGCGCAGCTTGTCGATCTCGCCGAGCAGCCAGGTGCTGGCGGATTTGGCCTGGTCCTGCCGCGCGGCCTGCTGCAGCACGAGATAGCCGTCTGCAATCGAGTTGGCGACGCGCGCCGCGAGCTCGGGATCCTCGGACTGGAACTCGATCACCATGACGCGCGACTTGTCGACCGCGAAAGCCTGGAAGCGCTCGTAATAGGAATCAAGCACCCGCTCTTCCGGCGTCAGGCTGAACGGGTCACGGCCGATGCCGAACAGCGCCAGCAGCGACTTCAACGGCGAAAAGCCCCGCAGCACCGGATCGAACTCCGGACGTTCGGCCAGCTTGTTCTTCTTGATGATGTCGCGTGCGAGATCGCGCGACAGCAACAGCTGCACCTGGCTCGTCACCGCCTCGGCGTCGAGCGAGGTACGCTCGAGGTCGCGCTCGCCGTTCGGACGCAGGAAGGCGTTCTCGCGATTGTCGATCAGGATTCGCGCTTCCGACTTGTAGCGCGGCGTCACGACATTGACCGCGGCAAGCGACAGCGCAAATACGAGCACGGTCGGCACGATGATCCAGCCGCGCTTGCGTGCCAGCGCGCGGCCGAGCACGTGCAGGTCGAGATCGGCCGCCTCCGCTGGACGCGCCGGCTTGTCAGGAGCAGGCTTGTCAGAAGCAGGCTTATCAGGCGCAGGCTTGGGCGCAGCCGCCTTCACGACAGCGTCGTCGGCGACGGGCGCAGACTTCGGCAACGCCCGTTGCACGACGGCCTTATCCTTGCCTCTACGCCAGAATGCAAAACGCATAACGAACTCCCGCGGACGCCGCGACTCCATCGCAATGGGGCGATTACAGTCCATTAAGGTTGCCGCTGGGTTAATCGGTGGGGTTGACGGGCATCGCGGCCACCACCCACCCCGTCATTCTTTGTTAACCACGAGTGCCGTTAATCGAGGCCGATATTGTCGCGGGATTCCTCATATGCGCGATCTGCGCGCTCCCCTTATTTGCCTGGTCGCTGCGCTCGCGCTGTCGGGCTGCATGGGCCGGACGTCGCCGGTCGCCGGCGACCCCGGCCTCGATTCGATGGCGTATGCTGCGCCCGTGGCCTATGCCGAGCCCGCGCGGACGCGCGAAGGCTACAATCTCGGCCCCGGCGACAGGCTCCGGGTCGTGGTCTATGGCCAGGAAGGGCTCACCAACGCCTATGCGATCGACGCCGCCGGCGCGATCACCATGCCGCTGATCGGCTCGGTGCCGGCGCGCGGCCGCACCCCTGCCGGGCTTGCCGCCGAGATCACCGCACGGCTGCGCAACGGCTTCATCCGCGAGCCGTCCGTGGCGGTCGAGATCGAGGCCTACCGGCCGTTCTTCATCCTCGGCGAAGTCCAGGCCCCCGGCCAATATCCCTATGTGCCCAACATGACGGTCGAAAGCGCGGTTGCAATCGCCGGCGGCTTCTCGCCGCGCGCCAGGCGCGACGAGGTCACCCTCACCCACACCCATGCATCCGGCGCGGGCCGCTTCGTCGCTCCGCTGGGCACGCCGATCGGCCCCGGCGACACCGTGTTCGTCGGCGAGCGCTGGTTCTGATCGATGGCGCGGGATCAAAATCAGCAACCGCCGCTCCGCATCCTGCATGTCGTCCGTGCCCCGGTCGGCGGCATCATTCGTCATATCCTCGATGTCGCCAACGGCCAGATCGAGCGCGGCCATCATGTCGGCATCGTCGCCGACAGCCTGACCGGCGGCGCGCGGGCCGACGCGGCGCTTGCCGAGATCGGGCCGCGGCTCAAGCTCGGCGTCCACCGGGTGGCGATACGCCGAGAGCCGCGCTTCGCCGACTTCATGGTCTGGGCCCACATCGCCGGCCTGATCCGCAAGCTGAAACCCGATGTCGTGCACGGCCATGGCGCCAAGGCCGGCGCCTATGTCCGGCTGCGGGGGCGCTCGAGCAAGGTGATCCGGGTCTACACGCCGCATGGCGGCTCGCTGCACTACCCGCTCGACACCTGGAAGGGCCGCTTCTACAGCCAGCTCGAGCGCACCCTGATGAACAGCACCGACCTGTTCCTGTTCGAGAGCGCGTTTGCCCGCGACACCTATCAGCGCACCGTCGGCAAGCCGGCAGGTCTCGTGCGCTGCGTATTCAACGGCGTCACGGCGGAAGAGTTCGAACCGGTCCCCGACGCCGACGATGCCACCGATGTGGCCTATGTGGGCGAGTTCCGGCGCATCAAGGGCGCCGATCTCCTGATCGACGCGGTGGCGAAGCTGCGCGCCGAGGGCAAGCCAGTGACGCTGACGCTCGGCGGTGACGGCGAGGAATTCGAGCGCCTCAAGGAGCAGGTGAAGCGGCTGTCGCTCGGTGAGGCCGTCCGCTTCATCGGTCACGTCAAGGCGCGCTACGGTTTCTCCAAGGGCAGCCTGCTGGTGGTGCCCTCGCGCGGCGATTCGATGCCCTATGTGGTGATCGAAGCCGCAGCCGCCGGCGTTCCGATGATCGCTGCCGATGTCGGCGGCATCCCCGAGATCTTCGATACCCACACCGACGCCCTGTTCGCGCCGAGCAATGCCGGGGCGATGGCCGACGCGATCAAAACCGCGCTGGACAATCCCGCCGCGACCGCGGCGCGCGCCGAGCGACTGCGTGAGCGGATTTCGGAACATTTCTCGCAGGACGCGATGGTCGAAGGTGTGCTGGCCGGCTATCGCGACGCATTTGCCAAACGTTAACCACTTCTTGCACACGTAACCGTTTCTTCCGATTTGTCCCCTTAAGTCACGTCCGGGGGAATTTTCGTGCTGCGCGCGGATGCCCATCTGCATGCGCAGGAATGGACGTGGACTCGTGGAACCGTTTAACGCACGCTCGATGCTGGATGCCGCTGCGTCTGCGACGGCCGCTCAGCCGCAGATCGAACGGCGCCGGCGCCTCTCGCCGGCTGCGCTCGCCGTTACCAACCAGAAGGTTCGCGGCGCCTACTCGCCGGTCGTGATCGCCGGCGTGGTTCGCCTCGCCGACTTCGTGCTGCTCAGCCTGGTCGGCGTCGGGCTCTATCTCGCCTATGTCAGGCCGCTCGCCGGCGGGGGCATTCACTGGGGATACATCGCATCGATCCTCGGCATGGCGGCGGCCGCCGTGATCTGCTTCCAGGCCGCCGATATCTACCAGGTGCAGATCTTCCGCGGCCAGCTTCGCCAGATGACGCGCATGATCTCGTCATGGGCCGTCGTGTTCCTGCTGTTCATCGGCATCTCCTTCCTGGTCAAGCTCGGCGGCGAGGTCTCGCGGGTCTGGCTGTCGTCGTTTTTCTGCGTCGGCCTGGCGGTCCTGATCGCCGAACGGCTGCTGCTGCGATCGATGGTGCGCGCCTGGGCGCATGACGGCCGGCTCGACCGCCGCACCATCATCGTCGGAGCCGACCATAACGGCGAGCAGCTGATCGAGGCGCTGAACGCCGAGGATGATTCCGACATCCATTTGCTCGGCGTGTTCGACGACCGCAATGACGATCGCGCCACCAATACCTGCGCCGGCTCACCGAAACTCGGCAAGATCGATGACATCGTCGAATTCGCCCGCCGCACCCGCGTCGACCTCGTGCTGTTCGCGCTGCCGATCTCGGCGGAGACCCGCATCCTGGAAATGCTGAAGAAGCTCTGGGTGCTGCCGGTCGACATCCGCCTGTCGGCCCATACCAACAAGCTGCGCTTCCACCCCCGTTCCTATTCCTATATCGGCAAGGTGCCGACGCTCGATATGTTCGAGGCCCCGATCACCGACTGGGATCTGGTGCTGAAATGGCTGTTCGACCGCGTGGTCGGCGGCATGGCCCTGCTTGCCGCGCTGCCGGTCTTGGGACTGGTGGCGCTCGCGGTGAAACTCGACAGCCCCGGCCCGGTGCTGTTCCGCCAGAAGCGCTTCGGCTTCAACAATGAGCGGATCGACGTCTACAAATTCCGCTCGCTCTACCATCACCAGGCCGATCCCACCGCCTCCAAGGTGGTGACCAAGAACGATCCGCGCGTCACCCGCGTCGGCCGCTTTATCCGCAAGACCTCGCTCGACGAATTGCCGCAACTGTTCAACGTCGTGCTGAAAGGCAATCTCTCGCTGGTCGGCCCGCGTCCACACGCCGTGCAGAGCAAACTGGAGAACCGCCTGTTCGACGAGGCGGTCGACGGCTACTTCGCCCGCCACCGCGTCAAGCCCGGCATCACCGGCTGGGCGCAGATCAACGGCTGGCGCGGCGAGGTCGACACCGACGAGAAGATCCAGAAGCGCGTCGAATACGACCTCTACTACATCGAAAACTGGTCGGTGCTGTTCGACCTCTACATCCTGCTCAAGACCCCATTCTCGCTGCTGACCAAGAGCGAGAACGCGTACTGAGAACCAACCTACTGTCGTCATTGCGAGCGCAGCGAAGCAATCCAGTTCGCAATTCGGGGATAGGTGGATTGCTTCGTCGCTTCGCTCCTCGCAATGACGAAGCATCTGTTGCGTGTTTTGTACCAAGTTGCGTGAGTATCCGATGGCCTATGCGGCGACAGCCGGGACGTCCCATTCGCTGACATCAGCACCAACGGGCGTGCTGGCGCTGCAGCGGGCGCTGGTGTGGCTGGCCGGCGCGTCCGGCGCCATCGTGTTCATCGAGCCGAGCCCGTATGAGCTCGTCACGCTGACCGCCTGCGTGCTGTTCTTCGCCACGGGCCTGCGCATGCGGCTCGTGTTCATGCCGCTGCTGTTCACATTGATCGTGCTCAATGTCGGCTACAGCATCGGTGCGATACCGTTCCTCGACAAGCCGGAGGTGGTGAACTGGGTGCTCACCTCCTGGTACATGGCCGTCACCGTCATCTTCTTCGCGATGGTGATGTCGGAGGACACCGAAGCCCGCCTCGACATGCTGCGCCGCGGCCTGATCGTCGGCGCGATGATCGCCTCGCTCGCGGGCATCGCCGGCTACTTCCGTCTGGTGCCCGGCGGCTACGATCTGCTAACGCTGTACGATCGCGCCCGCGGCACCTTCAAGGACCCGAACGTGCTCGGCGCCTTCCTGATCCTGCCGGCGCTGTTCACGCTGCAGAGCGTCGTCTCCGACCGCTTCGGCAAGGCGCTCCGCAACGCCATCGCCTTCGGCATCATTTCGCTTGCGATCCTGCTGTCGTTCTCCCGCGCCGCCTGGGGCGGCCTCGTGATCACCGCGGTCTTCATGCTGGCGCTGATGGTGTTCACCAGCCGCTCGCAGGCGCAGCGCTCGCGCATCATCGTGATGACGCTGATCGCCGCGATCCTGGCCGTGGCGCTGATCGCGGTGCTGCTCTCGATCGGCTCGGTCGCCGACATGTTCAAGCAGCGCGCGAGCTTCGACCAGAGCTACGACGAAGGCCGCTTCGGCCGGTTCGGCCGCCACATCCTCGGCGCCCAGATGGCGCTGGAGCTGCCGTTCGGCATCGGGCCGCTGCAATTCCACACCTACTTCCCCGAGGACACCCACAATTCCTATCTCAACGCCTTCATGTCGGGCGGCTGGATCTCCGGCATCTGCTATCCGGCGCTGGTGTTCGTCACCGCGATTATCGGCTTCCGCTACATCTATCTGCGGGTGCCGTGGCAGCGCGACTATCTCGCGGTCTTCTCGGCGTTCCTCGGCTTCGTCGGCGAGAGCTTCATCATCGACACCGACCACTGGCGGCACTTCTGGATGATGCTGGGCACGATGTGGGGCATGTATGCGGCCGCCGAGCGCTATCGCGCGACGTCGGCACGGATCATCGACGAGTCTTCGGCGGCATCTTGAGACTGGCGCGCTGCTCCGGCGGCATGTCGATCACCGCCTTCAACGCTCCGGTCGCTTCCAGCACGCCCTTGTAGCCGTCATTGGCGAAGCGCAGCAGCAAGCGCAGCTCGTCGTCGGTGTAGCCGCTCCACAGCTTGAGCATCGCCTCCTGCATCGGCACGTAGAACTTGCCGATCTCCGCCGCCTTTTCCTCCACAACCGAGATGAAGACCTTGCGGCGGTCGCTCTCGTCTCGCTCGCGGCGCACGTAACCCGCCTTCTCCAGACGATCGACCACGCCGGTGATCGCGCCGGTGGTCAGGCCGGTGACTTCGGCGAGACGGCCGGCGGTCACGCGCCCCTCCAGATGCAGGATGTCCATGCATTCCATGTCGGAGTTGGAGATTCCGGCCATGTTCGCAACGGCTTGGCCGTACATCACGCCCTGCGCCGATGACCGGCGCATCGCCTCCTCGAGTTCCTGCATCAGCGCTGCACGCGACTTCGCACTTGACAAAGCGGCTCCTGTATCTTACTCGCCTTATATCTTAGATACTAAGATAGTTAGCAACTGACCTTTCCTACCCCACACGGATGCATGGAGCAAGGCATGACCTCTCGTCCCCGTAAAGCTCTGATCATCGGCGCCGGCATCGCAGGTCCAGTGACCGCGATGTTCCTGACCCGCGCCGGAATCGAGACCGAGCTCTATGAAGCCTGGCCCTATTCCACCGGGATCGGCGGCGGGCTTCAGATCGCGCCGAACGGCATGCATGTGCTGGCGGAGCTCGGCCTCGCCGACGAGTTGATCCGCAACGGCTCGATCGCGGAGTCCTTCGACTTCTATTCGCAGGGCGGCAAGAAGCTCGGCTCGCTTAATCAGAACATGCAGCAGCGCTTCGGCCAGCCAGCGGTGAACATGTGCCGCGCGACGTTGAACGAGACGCTGATCGACAAGGCCTGGGCCTCCAACGTCTCGGTGTTCTTCGAGAAGAAACTGGTGAAGATCGAAGACCGAGGCGACCAGCCCGTGATCGCCTATTTCAACGACGGCACCACCGCCGAAGGCGATTTCGTGATCGGCGCCGACGGCGTGCACTCGGCGGTGCGGCGCCACGTGATTCCGGATGGGCCGACGCCGTTCGACACCGGGCTGATCGGCTTCGGCGGATTCGTGCCCCGCGCGGTGATCGAGAAGCTGCCGATCGGCCTGAGGGTGGCGACCACGTTCGGGCAGAGCGGCTTCTTCGGCTATGGGATGTGCAGCCCCGATCCGGACACGGGCGCGATGTGGTGGAGCACGCAGCCGTCGCACGGCATGACCGCGGCGGCCTACCGGCTGCAGAGCCAGGACGCGATCAGGCAGCATCTGCGCGATTTCCACGCCGGCTGGCACGCGCCGATCCCCGCGATCATCGAAGCCGCCGAGAATATCGTGGTCACCGACACGCTCGACGTCGCAACGCTACCGACCTGGTCGCGCAAGCGCACACTGTTGATCGGCGACGCCGCGCACGCCACCAGCCCGCATGCCGGCCAGGGCGCATCGCTGGCGCTGGAGGACGCGCTGCGGCTCGGGATCCTGATGCGCGAGGGCCAGGAGTTCGGCATGACGTTCCAGGCCTTCGAGCACGAGCGGCGGCCGCGCGCCGAGAAGATCGTGGCGATCGCCCGCCGCAACGGCAACAGCAAGCGCGAGTTCAGCCCGACCGGCGCCTGGCTGCGCGATCATATCCTGAAGCTGCTGCTGCCGGTGTCGTCCAAGGGCATGGACTTCATGTACGCGTACGATCCGCGGGCGGCGGCGTAGCGCCGGCTGTCATGCCCCGCGAAAGCGGGGCATCCAGTATTCCAGAGACGTTCGTGCTTCAACCGAGAGGCCGCGGAGTACTGGATCGCCCGGTCAAGCCGGGCGATGACGCCGATAGGGACGGCATAAAGTTACTTCTCGACCTCGAATGTCAGCCCGGCGTGATCGACCAGGCGCTTGATGAGCTTGTGCTGCATCGCGGCCCCCGGCGTCCAGAAGCCGGGCGCAACGTCGGGCGTATCGCGCAACAGGCAGATCGCGCATTCCGAGATCATCTTCGAGGTCGAGCCATAGCCGGGATCGCGATCGCCCTTGATGCCGGCGCGGACCATCCGGCCGTCGGGTGCGACCGCGAGATAGAGCAGATCGTAGCGGCCGTTCTCGCGCTCTTCCTTTGACGGGCCCTCGCCCGGCTTCGGCGCGCTTGGGCCGGTCTTCTCGGCATTCAGCGCCATCACGCGCTTGGCGTTGGCCTCGCCCTTCTCGCCCGGGCCGGTCAGGACCATCTCGTCGTAGACGAAGTCCCGTCCGTAGGGAAAGCCCATCAGCATGTTGGAGCGGTGGACGTTGCGCGTATTGATCAGCGCCATCATGAACGGCGCGGTCCAGGAGTGCAGATCCTCCTCGTAGGCCGGCTTGCTGCCGCGCGGCTGCTTCGGACCCTCGAAGCCCGGCGTCAGCGCGAACGGGTTGTTGAGGATCGCAACCAGGCTGAGGTCCTTCGCGACCGCATCGAAAGTCGCCTTGGCGCTCGCCGCGGTACCGCCGGACAGCGTACCGCGCATGTCGCGCACGCGGCCCTTGACGCGCGACGCCGGCGCGCCGAACACCCGCCTCGCTTCCTCCTGGACAAAGAACGCACCGAGCTCGAACGGCACCGAGTCGAAACCGCAGGAGAATACGATGCGCGCGCCGCTCGTCTTCGCGGCGGCTTCGTATTTGTCGATCATCTGCCGCATCCAGACCGGCTCGCCGCAGAGATCGAAATAGTCGGTGCCGCTTTCCACGCAGGCCGCGATCAGCTCGTTGCCATAGAGCTGATACGGTCCGACCGTCGAGATGACCGACTTGGTTTGCGCCAGCATCGCCTTCAGCGAGGCGGCATCGCCGGCATCGGCAACAATCAGCGGCGTGTCGGCGGGCGCGCCGATCGCGTCGCGTACCAAGGCGAGCTTGTCCTTGCTGCGTCCGGCCATCGCCCATTTCAGGCTGCCGTCGCGATAATGCGCCGCGAGATATTCGGCGACGAGCTGGCCTGTGAAGCCGGTCGCACCGTAGACGACGATGTCGAGTTTCGACGAGGACATGGATCAGGCTCCCTGCGCAGCGAATTGGGCGCCCTTTTGTCATCGCGGGCGCGGCGACGCAATCGGCTATTTCTTGTACGATACGCCCATGCCGGCGCGCACGTCGGCCTGGATGCCGTAGGGCGCGATCGGGTAGCGCAGGCCGTTCTTGGCAAGCTGCTTCATGCCGGCGATCGCCTTCACCAGATAGGCCGGCGGCAGCGCCATCAGCATCTCCTCGTCCGGCACGCCGCCATAGCGCCGCTCGGCGAAGCATGGCAGCGACAGGCTCGGCTCGCCGGTCTTCAGCGCCCGCCCCCACGAATCCGCGCAGGCGGTCTCGCCGACCACGCCCCACTCGAACTTCTTGTAGCCGGTATACTGGAGCCCGTTGATCAGGATGATCATCTGTCCCGGCGTCGCATAGACGAGGCAGATGTCGGGCGGATTGAGGCGGCCGCTGGTCAGCGGGCTCACCGCCATCGCCTGGTACCGGCCGTAAGGCACCACATCGAGCGCCTCCTGGCGCTTGCGCGCGTCTTCGGCGGTGCCGTGCCAGACGCCGACATAGTTCTCGCCGGCAAGCCACTTCTCGTCCTGCGGCGCGAGTCCGATCACCGCGCGGCATTGCGCGCCGACCAGATCGTCGCCGGTGATGCCGACGGTCCAGCCGAGTCGCGAGGCCATGCTGACGATCTGGTCCGTCGTGTGGACCGCCGACGGACGGCGGATCTTCGGGATCGCCTCCATCTCCTCGACGCGCGCGAACATCTTGATGCCGATGACCGTGGTCTTCAACCGCAGCAGATTGTTCAGATCGGTGACGATTGCGCCGAGGTCGAACTGTTCCGGCGGTGTCTGCTGTTGCATGGCGTGAACTCCCGTGATCGGCGGCTTGGCGCCGCCTGTTGCGTCGATGTTAGGATTGGCCGTTGGAGGCGACAAGTGCCTGCGGCTCAGCGCGCGGCCGGTCCCGGCAGCAAATCATCGGTTCTGCCGGCCAGATGATAGGCCAGAAGCCCGATCCACTCCCGTGTGCCGAGATCGGTGCGCGACAGGCCCTCGATCGCAAGCGTCGCGAAGCTGAAGACATTGCCGACGCGCCAGTCGACCGGATAGGCCTCGACATTGAATCCCGCCTTGCGGAACAGCCCGACCGAGCGCGGCATGTGGTAGGCCGAGGTGACGAGCAGCCAGCGCTCACCGGGCTTGGGATCGACCAGTGCCCTGGAGAATTCGGCGTTCTCCACCGTGTTGCGGGAGCGGCGCTCGATGATCAATCGCGACCTGGCAATGCCGAGACCCTCGAACATCTCGGCGGCATAGTCGGCTTCGCGCGCATCGTTCGAGATCAGGTTTGCGCTGCCGCCGGTGAACACAAGGCGCGCATTCGGATATCTGCGCGCGAGCGCCGCCGCCGCGATGACGCGATCGGCCGCGCTGCGCACTACCGGCGTGCCATGCGCAACCGACAGATCGGCATCGATCGAGCCGCCGAGCACGATGATGCCGTCCGGCGCGCCGCGCGAGGCGTCCCATGGCGGGAAGCGCTGCTCCAATGTGGAGATCAGGACATTGCCGAGCGGCGAGAAGCCGCAGATCGCGAGCAGCAGCAGCGCGGCGACCATCAACCTGCGGCCGAGGCGCGCAAACCGCGTCAACAGCAGCACGGCGCCGATCACGCCGATGCCGATCAGGAAGTTGATCGGCAGCAGCATGATGCCGAGCGTCTTGGAGAGCACAAAAAACAAGAGAAGCCCCTGAGAAGTTCTGCTACAGCGTCATACGCTGCTGGGAAACCAATCAAAAGCCGTCACATGACCCATCATCATCTGAAGTCGAGCCCCGAAACCTGCCATTGGGGCTTCTTTGAAGCCAAGCTGAAACCGGTTCTGACCGTCGCGAGCGGCGACGAGATCACGATCGAGACCGTCAGCGGCGGCCCGGACGTGGTGCCCGACCGCGGCAAATTCTTCGTTCCGCCGGAGCTCGACGACATCCATGCCAAGTGCGAGCGGATGGTACCCGGACACATTCTGACCGGGCCGATCGCGGTTGCCGGCGCCGAACCCGGCGACGTGCTCGAGGTCGATATTCTCGACGTTCAGCTGCGACAGGACTGGGGTTACAATCTGATCAAGCCATTGTCCGGCACCCTGCCCGACGATTTCCACGAGACACGCGTCCTCAACATCCCGCTCGATCGCGGGCGCATGGTCGGCCGCATGCCCTGGGGGCTCGATCTGCCGCTCAAGCCGTTCTTCGGCGTGATGGGCGTGTCGCCGCCGCCGGCCTGGGGCCGCATCTCCTCGCTGATCCCGCGCGCGATGGGCGGAAATCTCGACAACAAGGAGCTCGGCGCCGGCGCCAAGCTCTATCTGCCGGTGTTCGTTCCGGGCGCGCTGTTCTCCTGCGGCGACGGCCATGGCGTGCAGGGCGACGGCGAGGTCTGCGTCACCGCGATCGAGACCGCGCTGACCGGCCGCTTCCGCCTCACACTGCGCAAGGATATCAAGCTCGCCTATCCGCGCGCAGAGACCGCCGATCATTACATGACCATGGCGATGGATCCCGATCTCGACCAGTGCGTGGTGCGGGCGCTACGCGACATGATCGTGCTGCTCGGCGAGAAGCGCAATCTGTCGCGTGAGGACGCCTACACGCTGTGCAGTCTGGCCGCCGACCTGCGCGTGACGCAGACGGTCAACGGCTCCAAGGGCATCCACTGCATGATCGCCAAATCCGTGGTCCACGGCTGACAGGCGGTCGATAAGCCGCACTTGTGTTCCGCGAGCACGGCTCGATACAATCCCCGTCCCAACGAACAAGAATGGACGGGGACGGATATGCTGAAGGACAGGCTTTCGCCGGCCGACGAGGCTGCGCGCGACAGGGAGATGCAGGAGACGCTCGCCGCCTGCCCGCGCATCCTCGACCTCATTGCCCGCGGCCCGCAGGGCGCGCCGGACGCTGAAGCCGCGATCTATCTGCGCTCGCCGCTCGATCCCGACCCGGTCGTGATCTCGAACGATCATTTGATGGGCTGCATCAAGGCCGCTGAAACCTATTTCCGTGAGCACGGCATCGGCAAGGACGATGCGGTGGCTGTCCTGCTCCCGGCGTGCCCTGCGACCGTCGTCGCGATCTTCGGTGCTGCCGCCTGCGGTGTCGCCGAGCCGCTCAACCTGCTGTTCACGCGCGAGGCGATCGTCGCCCAGCTCAATGCGATCAACGCAAAGCTGTTGCTGGCGCCGCCGCCGGGCATGCCGGGCGGGCTCTATGAGAGGGTCGAGGGCCTGCAGCGCGAGGTGCCGTCCCTGAAGCGCATCATGACCGTGCCGCTCGACGGGAGCATCGCCTTCGACGGCGAGGTGCTGCGGCCTGATCCCGCCTGGCGCGACGACTACGGCAAGTCCAAGGACATGAGCGAGGCCGACCGCGTCGCCGTGATGCTGCCGACCGGCGGCACCACCGGCCACCCCAAGGTGGCGCGGCTCACCAATCGCGCGATGGTCGCCTCCACGGTATCCTCGCGGATGGCGCTCGATTTCCATCGCGGCGAGCGCGCGATGATCACGATGCCGCTGTTCCATGTTGGCGGCCTGTTCTGCACCACGGCCAATTCCCTGGCGGCCGGCGCGACGATGGTCGTCCCTGGCCCCGCCGGCGCGCGGGATCCGGCGCTGGTCCGGCACTTCTGGCAGATCATCGAGAAGTACCGCATCAACATCGCCGGCAACGTGCCGACGATACTCGGCGCCCTCGCCGATATCCCGGTCGCGGACAGCGACATCTCGACCCTGCGTGTCACTGCCACCGGCGCCTCGATCTGCCCACCGGAGATCGAGCGGCGTTATCTTGCGACCTGGGGCGGTCCCTGCATCCAGCAGCTCTACGGCATGACCGAACTCGCCGGTGCCATCACTCACGATGTGCACGGCGTGAAGCCGCGCGCCGAGAGCGTCGGCACCCGCAATCCGCTGGTCGAGCTTGCGATCCTCGACGGCGGCAAGCTCCACACCGGCCCGTGGCCCTCGCCGGTCGGCGAACTGCTGACCAGGGGCCCGCAGGTGTTCGCTGGCTATGTCGACAAGAAGCAGACCGAGGAGGCGTTCCGCGACGGCTGGCTGCGCACCGGTGACATCTGCCGGATCGATGCCGACGGCTTCGTCTACATCCTGGGCCGCGCCAAGGACGTCATCATCCGCGGCGGCCACAACATCGATCCGCGCGCGATCGAGGACGCCGCGCTGGCCTTCCCGGGCGTGGCGCTTGCCGCGGCCGTCGGACGTCCCGACACCTACGCCGGCGAAGTCCCGATGCTATTCGTCTCGGCGCAGCCCGGCTCCCATATCGATCCGAACGCGCTCGCCGCCTTCGTGCAGGACAACATCCTGGAGCCGCCGGCACGCCCGCGCGTGGTGTCGGTGATTCCTGAGATGCCGGTCACGCCTGTCGGCAAGATCTTCAAGCCGAAGCTGCGCGAGATCGCCGCCGCCGAGGCCGCGCGCGAACTGCTGGCGCTGGAAGGATTGTCCGGCGTGGTCAGTGTCGACGCGGTCACCGATCCGTCCCGCGGGCTGTACCTGAGTGTGAGCGCGCCTCCGGACAAGGCCGAGACCGCTGAGCGGCTTCTCAAGAAGTTCCCGGTCAAGGTCGAGTTACGGTCCTAACAGCCTCATTATTCAAGACAATCTGACTACAATACCGCGCCGGAACTGGCCTCCGGCGCGGCTGGACGCGGCCGCCCGTATTTTGCGGTCCAGGCTTGACGGACCGTCATATTCCTAAATAGACTCTAAATAGATACTTTTCAGTACAGGCGTTCAGGGTTAAGCGTTTCACCATGGCTACGGAAAAGGCCGAAACCGACCGCGTCCCGGTCACGCTGGCGCTCTCGACCATCGGATACCTCGAGAAGCTGGTGAGACAGGGCACCCACGGCACGAGCGTCCCGGGCGTCGCACGGACATTGATCGAGGAAGGCATTCGGCTCGCCATCAAGGACGGGTTGCTTGCAATCCGCGACAACGGCCGCACGCCCTAGAGCATGATCCGGAAAAGTGGAAACCGGTTTTCCGAAGAGATCATGCTCAAAAGGGGATGAGATCACGGCGCGATCGCTTGTCATCGCGTGGTGAGCTCAGGCATGTGCCGGCGCGGCGGTTCAACACAGAACGTGGAACCGTCAGATGATTGCCATCGAACCAACCTGGACGCCGGAGCGCGTCGACCAACTCAAGATCTACTTTGAAGCCGGCCTCTCCTGCCGCGACATCGCCGTCAATATCGGCGTCAGCCGCAATGCGGTGATCGGCAAGCTGTCGCGGCTGAACCTCACACGCACGACGCCGGACGAACGTCGGGCGCGGCGCAAGAAATCCGCCGCCCACGCCGCGCAACGGGCGACCGCGAAACAGCAGCTCCGGTTGCTCCAGGCGGTCTACGAGCAGGAGCCCGACGACGCACCGATCGTCAGCGCCAACAGCTGCTCGCTGTTCGAACTGAGCGAGCAGCGCTGCCGCTGGCCGATCAGCACCCCGGGCGCCGATGATTTCTGCTTCTGCGGCAACACGCCGCTCGGCGGCATGCCCTATTGCTCGGGGCATTACCGCCTCGCTTATCAGGCGGGCTCGCGCCAGCGCGCGATGCGCGGCTAGCCCTGAGTGAAGCCGTCCCGCACGCGATGCGGGACGGTCGCTCAGCCGACCTTCCAGCCGGTTGCCGCTACGATGCCTTGATAGAACTCCGGCGTGTAGGCCTGTTCCGGAGTCTTGCGCACGCGCTCGTCGAGCAGATGCGCATCGTCACCGACCAGAATGCGCCAGCGCTCGGCCTTGACGCCGTCGAGGATGATCTTGGCGGCGGCCGCCGCCGAGGTCGGGGCTTCGTCATGGAAGATGCGGGCGCGATCGAGCGCGAGCTGCTGGATGTCGGCATCCGACATCTTGGCGACGTCGATCCCCTGCCCTTGCAGACGCTGACGGGCCTGCTTGAGCTCGTCGGCATTGAGTTGGTCGGAGCCGTTCTGCACCTTGCGCGAGTTCGACACGATCGAGGTGCCGATGTGACCGGGCATCACGACCGAGCACTTCACATGCGGTGCATTGAGGCGGAGATCGTTGATCATCGCCTCGGTGAATCCCTTCACGGCAAATTTCGCCGCGCTGTAGGCGGTGTGCGACACGCCCATGCCGACCGAGGCCCAGAAACCGTTGACGCTCGAGGTGTTGACGATGTGCGCCTCGTCGGCCTTCACGAGCAGCGGCAGGAAGGTGCGGACGCCGAGATAGACGCCGCCCCAACAGATGTTGAAGGTGCGCTCCCACTGCTCGCGCGTGTTGCTGAACAGACTGCCGCCGCCACCGATGCCGGCATTGTTGATCAGCAGGTGGATCTTGTCTGTCGCCTGCTGCTCGATCAGCTCATCGCGGAAGCGCTTGTAGTGATCTTCGATCGAGACGTCGGCCACGTGGGTCGTGATGCGCAGGCCCTGCGGCAGCTTCTCGACCTCGCACAGCCGCTTGGTCTCGGCCATCGCCTCGGCCGAGACGTCGCACATCGCGACATTGCAGCCCTCGGCAACGAGCTGCCGTGCCAGCTCGCGCCCCATGCCCGTGCCGCCACCGGTGATGACGGCGATCTTTCCGGCAAAATCCTTCATGTGAGATTCGTTCCTTCCGTTATTTTTCTTGCCCTGGTTCTTCTTTGTTTCGGCCGGAGCGCGGATCGCAGTCCCAACCGCTTGGCTGCGGCACCTTACATCACCGAATTGTCGCCCAGCAACGGCGCCTCCTCACGCGCAAGTGAGCCGCTTGCAGCAAATTGAAGCAGCGGCCGCGTAACGAAATCATTCCGCGTTGCGAACAATCCGACATCGACACCAGGAGACGATGATCGTGCACATCCTGAACAGATTGGTCGCGACAACGCTGATGGCGATCGCGGCCGGAATTTCCACCGCGGCCGCGGCCGCCGAGGTAACTCCAGCGAAGCAGAACGACAGCACCTGCGCAGATGGACCACGTTGATCGCAATCGGCGCAGAGCGCGGCGCGCGGCGTGACACAGCGCGCGCTCCTCATAGGCGAAGCTCTGACAAAGCTGGAATCAGGTCGCCCGAATTCGAATACTTGTTCGCGAAGCGCGTGAGCCTCACGCGATGATCGCGCGCATCTTGGCCGCAGGCCAAGCCGCGGCCCCGCGCTATTCGGCTGTCTCGATGCGCACGGATGCGCGTCGCCGCAGGACGCCCACACCCGCGCTCAGGGCCAGCTTGAGCAGGCCGCGCCACGAGAAATCGATGATCACCTCATGGTGCCGCAATCCCTTGCCGCCCTTCACCAGCCCGAGATCCCGGATCAGGCAATAGTGGCCGCTGCTCATGCGCGCCAGGCGGCTGTTCTTGAAGCGTCCCATGAATGGCGAGAATGCACTGCGGATCGATTCCGTCAAATCTTGACGGCGTCGAATCGGCGAGGCGACGGCAACCCGATCGCCAGCCGCAGCTTGCGCGGGCCGCGCACGCCACCGTCGTCGACGCCGGCTGGGCCCTTGAATCAAAAACCTCCGGCAGGGCATTGCCGGAGGTTTGGGAGGCTTAGCAGCTAGCTAAGAGCCACATTCAATGTGTTGGCCGTGGCGTATATAGTTTAGTAGATCAGGTAAGTAAATAAGTTTGCGGCTAATGAATCGCATGGCTCGTCTTCGTCGTTCGCGTGGACCGAAATGACGCAGCTCAGCTCTTCTCGGAATCTTCCGCAAACAAAAACCCCGGCAGTTGCCTGCCGGGGTTCTGTTGGATCGTGATCAGATCAACCGGTATTACCAGTTGCGCTGAGCGCGGAAGAGCATCTGGACAGTGTCCTGATCCTTCAGCTCGTAGGTCGCGGTCGGCTTGCCGATAGCAGTCGACGACGTGGTGATGATGCCGGCATACTTCTGATCGAGGTGCGAGTAGGTCACGTCGGCCGAGAAGGTCAGGTTCTTGACCGGGGTCCAACGGGTGATCACGCCGATCTGCGCGATGTTGTAGTCGGGGTTGCAGGCGGTCACGCCAGCGCCGCCAGCGAATGCAGCACGGAACGAACCACCGACGCCACCAACGCCGCAGATGAGCGACTTAGCCGCGTCGTTGTACGAAACAGCGGCGAACGCACCGTACAAGCTGGTGTTCCAGTAGGGATCCCAGTTGTGGGTGTACGCACCGCGCATACCCCAGGTCTTGATGGACTGCTGCTGACCGCCGGGGCCGAACACCGTGTCGGGTGCCGTACCGAAGCCAACGCTGCCATAGACGCCCGGCAGGCTCGAACCACCGAAGATAGCGATCGAGCTGGCCTGGCTGGCCAGTTCCTGGATGTTGTAACGGGTCGCACCGTCGGTGTAGACGCCCTGGATGTTGATGGTGTCGCCGGGTCCGGTCGGGATGTTCTTGATCGACAGGGCCAACGCACCAGCCCAACCCCACTTGTCGTCGGGATGACCGGTCAACTCGGTGCCGCCGTAGTAGGCAGCGTGGTTGTCATGCGCGGCGACCGACGCCTGGAAGATACCCCAAGCCTGGTCGACCTTGAGCGAAGCGACGAAGTCCGGAGCGATCGTGCCGGCGTAGTCGCTGGAGCCGTAAGCACCACCGACACCGAGGTTGTTCACGCCAGCCTGCATGTAGGCAACCTGGTCCTGCGCCGACAGAGCGAGCGACACGCCGTTGCCGAACTGCGCGGTGTAGGTGAACTGGTTGATGCCGTTGGTGGTGTTCACGCCACCGACGAGCGCGTCGTAGTTGTTGCCCGGATAACCGTTCCAGGGGGCAGCGAACTGCGAAACCGCCTTACCCATCGTGAAGCCGGCGAACTGGATGAAGGCATAGTAGACGCCGACCGTGCCGGCAGCCACGTTGCCCGAACCTGCGTTGTTCGGCGCAGAAGACGAGCCGATCGCCGAGTACACGGTCGAGCCGTTGCCCTGGCCGGCGTAGGTGTCGGACGTCCAGGTGAACACCGCATCGAAATAGGTGCGGACCACGCCGTATTCGGTCGCGGTGCGCGTATCGATGTTGAAGTCTTCACGCGAACGCCAGGTGTAGCCGTTCGTGAAACGGTTGTTGGCACCGCTGGCGCCGTTGTAGTTCGCGCCGTACACGCTGTTGCCGTTCACCACGACGTCAGCACGCACATAGCCGCCCAGCTTGATGCAGGTGTCGGTGCCGGGGATGTAGTAGAAGCCCGGACCGTAAAGCGAGCAAACCTTCACGTACTCGACCGCTTTGGCCTTGACGGGAAGATCGGCCGCCTGTGCCCCGCCGACCGCGACCAGCGCAGCCGTCGAGCCCAGGATAAGGCTCTTCAAATTCATATTAAACCTCCAAGTTGCTCATATGCGGAGAGTCCGAGGCCGCGAGCGCCCCGTGATCCTCCCGCATTGTCCAAGACCGTTTTCCCCAAACCCCGCACCCTCAGATCAATCTGTGGTGTGCGACGGACTTGAACGATCACCGCAACGGGACGATCGAGATTCCCCTACCGCCGGGTTCAATATGCATTGGCCAGTTCGCCAATCAAAATAGTTTATAAAGTCAGGAATACGAATGAGGCCACACTGTGTCTCGCCGGCAACGCTGCCTGTAAGCCCTTTGCTTACCTGAGAAAACTTGTCACATCCCAAATAGTCCAACCGTCACACGGCCATCATAATTACTTTACGTTCACTTGCGTTCGTTGGCGGCTTGCGAGAAAAAACGTACTGCAGCGCAGAAAACAAGAAATAAATCAGCACAAAGCTGAGTCGGCGCCCGAGGGAAGAGGAAGCTGTGTCAGTGACAAGGAAGGATACGACGCGCCAGCGCGCCATCGAACATCTCGACATCATCAAGCGGTTCACGCTCGAGATTTCCGCCATCAACTCGCATCTGGAGCGCGTCCGTCAGTTCTGGGGCAGGTCGCTTGGCGTCAGCGGTCCGCAATGGATGATTCTCATCGCGATCTCGGATCTCGACAAGGATGACGGCGTGCCGATCAACGTGGTGTCGAAGCTGCTGCACGTCGATCCGTCGTTCGTGACCACGCAGTCCAAGCTGCTCGAGCAGAAGGAGTTGCTGCGGCGCGCGCCCTCCCCGGCCGATGCGCGCGTGGTCCGGCTGTCGCTGACCGACAAGACCAAGAAGCATCTCGCGGGCCTCGCCGAACAGCACAAGGCGTTCAAGAAAACCGTCTTCGAGGAGTTCAGCGAGCCTGAGCTGGCCGAGTTCACGGCCAAGCTTTCGATGCTCACCAACCGCCTGGAAAAGGCCTGCCTGATTGTTGCGATGGAGGCCGAGGCCTGAAGCGACCGGCTCTGCTGCGGACAGGACGACTGGCAACCGGCACGGTCGCGCGCTCACCTTGCGAAGCGTACGATGCGGAGACTTAGCGGTGTCCGCGCCCCGGCGACTGGAACGCCAGGAAGGCGAGAACGCTCAGCAGTGCAGCCCAGACCAGGAAGTGTTCAGCAATCACGTTGGCCCCCCATTTTGCCCCTCAATGGAAAGCATGAAACGGGCCAAGCCGCGGTCGATCCGTGAATGGGCCATGGAAAAGGAGCCCCGGCGCTGACGGCCGGGGCCCCGAAAAACTTACAGTCTAACTATCTGGATCTGGTCGAGCTGCCTCCGGTCATCCCGGTGCCCGTCCCCGTCGTCTGCCCAGGGGCGTAGCCAGAGGCCCCTGGGCTCCCGGCTTTCGATCCTCGCGCCTGCATCTTGTGCCCGGCTGCATAGCCCGAAGCGCCGGGACTGCCCTTCTTGGAGCCCTTCTTCTGCATTTCGTGTCCGGGTGATTTGCTCGAAACACCCTGTGCAAAAGCAACCGGGGTGGAAGCCATCAGGCATGCCGCGGAAAGGACGATGATTGCGTGCTTCATTTTGTCCTCCAAAATGCGCCCCGCAACTAACCGACTGAAATCAGTGACGTTCCATGAACGCTTGTTCATCGACACGACAGCCGCCGATGCGATCGGCTTGCTGCTGCCTCTTCAACGAGCGTTTGCTCAATATTGACGGCAGCGTGTTGGCTTCCGCGCACAGCTTTCCGCGACTGGCGAACAGCATCGGCAACCAATCGCAAGCCGGCGGCGAGCGATGCGCGTCCGCTTCAAACCATCACCGAACGAATTTTGAGAAAATGGTCGGAGCGAGAGGATTTGAACCTCCGACCCCTAGTCTCCCAGGCGAAAAAATGAGAACATTTGCAGAACGAGGAGAGACGTGTTAGGATCAACTTCCAAAGTAAATCCAAATACTTAACGTCCCTCAACGTCTCATGACATGCCACCCTATCCCGACAATTCCTTGCCCCAGGGCAAGGATTTCCGCTCGGGACTAGGGCGGCAGTTCAAGCAATGTTCACAGATGCCCAAACTCACAGACAGCGCGATCAAAGCAGCGAAGTGCCCTCCCGGCAAAGATCGCATCGAACTCGCCGACAGTTCATGCCCCGGCCTCTACCTAAGGGTCACTAAAAACGGCGCGAAGACCTTCGCCTTCAAGTACTGGTCACCGATCCTCGCCAAGACCGTGACCCTCGCCCTCGGCCAATATGACGACATCACGCTGACCGACGCCAAGCGCAAGGTCGGCGATCATCGGAAGGAAATCGCCCGCGACGAAGACCCCCGCGCAAGGAAGCGTGCAGAGCGAAGGAAAGCCGCCAATGCGGAGGAGCTATCCTTTGATCAGCTCGCTGATCAGTACATTGAGCAGTACGCGAAGCCAAACAAGGACTCGTGGAAGAACGATGAGCACTATCTGAAGCGCCCCCGGGCAGCCTGGGGACGGTTACCGGCAGCCACGGTGACCGATGACATGGTAGCCGAGCTGCTGGATGAGATCGCGGAGACTGCTCCAGTCAGTGCGAACCGAACGCAATCGGTACTGCACAAGATGTTCAGCTGGGCAAAGCAGCCCGGCCGAAAGCTCGTGCAGACTAACCCTGTCGCTGATCTCGACCGCCGCGGCGGTAAGGAACAGTCGCGTGATCGCGTCCTCACCGATGATGAGGTCAGAACGTTGTGGTGGGGACTCGATCATCCGGACCTGCCGGCCGACCGCGAGGTGGCGCTGGCGTTGAAGACGATCCTGACGACGATGGTCCGCCCGTATCAAGCGGCACTGATGGAGCGCGCAGAGCTGATCGGGATCGATAGCGACGATGCTCAATACAACATGCCGCGCCACCGGGTGAAGAAACGTCGGGAGGTGATCGTTCCGCTATCTGACTTGGCCGTCGAGGTGATCAAGGAAGCGATCAGCGACGATGACCAGACCGTGGTTTTCCCGTCGAAGTTCAGCGACGGCGATGTTCCGGTTGCGCGGGCGTCGCTCTCACAGGCCCTCGCCGGTAAGAAGAACGGAAAGAAGGTCGGCAACAAGACGGAGGATCGCGCGGGTATCCGGGACTTTCTCGGCTTGGAGCATTTCACTGCGCATGATCTGCGGCGCACGGCCGCAACGATCGCCCGTCGTGCCGGCGCTCCCCGGCCGGACGTGAAAGCGTTGCTGGATCACGTCAACGGCGACGTCACTGAGGTGTACGATAAGTACGACATGCTCAAGGAAAAGCGACAGGTCGTGAATCTGCTCGCAACCGAACTGCGTCGCATCGTTGGCGATCGACCGCCACAAACGAACGATCTCCAAGCCGCCGCTGCTGCTTAGCGAATAGAACTACCGGGCGCGTTTGTCTTGCGTGGCCCGGCATCTATTGACGTTCCCGCCATATGCAGCTATTGAAAAACGGAACATCAGCGACGTGTACAAACCGCCCGGCAATCCGCCCGGCGGTTTTTTTTGCGTCTGAATCATGGAGAAAAATCGAATGGAAAGAAACAAGGGCGGCCGCCCGCCGGTGCTGGAGAATGGCATCACCACCAGCTTTGTGATGCCGGAGGCGCTCAAGTCCGAGATCGATCGCGTCTCGAAAAGCCAGGGACGATCTCGCAGCGACTTCGCGCGAGAGGTTCTAGAGAAGGCCGTTCGCGAAGCGGCGTAAACACCCCCTGCGACATCGCCAGCAAAGAGAAAGCCCCAAGGCGCGCCAACGCCAAGGGGCTTAAAGCAGTTCAACAATCACGAAAAGACTATGACATACAAATCCCGCGAAAACAATCGCAGCGACAACAATACCGACTCAGTCATCACCACGCCCGACGGCGTTCGAATCCAAATCACGGCAGGCAATAAATGGAAATTCAATCGCGCCGTGCAACGCGATGTCACAGGCCTCTATTCGCGGCTCCAGAAAGACATCATGACGATCCTCATCGACTCGACAAATGAGGGATTCGGTAGCGACCGATCAAGATGGAGCTACGCCTACCCAGGATTCGAGCGGCTGGCGGCCGAATGCGGCTGCACGCGCCGCGCTGTCATCGAGAACATCGCCAAGCTTGAACAAAAGAAAGTCCTGACCGTAAAGAGGTCCGCGGGACAGCGCGCATCCGGCAAGAAGGACCAAGGTGGCGGCGGCGGTCGGAATAAGTCCAACATGTACTTCCTGCATGGATGGAATGAGTTTGGCCGCCTCGAAAACGGTGAACGGGAAACGGTGAACCGCGATCACCGTTTTGAGGAAACGGTGAACGGCGCACAAGAAACGGTGAACGCGAAACATGAAACGGTGAACGGCACCTACGAAAACAGTGAACCCGGTTCACCCGACTCTTCTTCTTACCCCGCTTCTCAACCCATCTTCAAAGACACACGCATCGGCTGCTGCGCCGATAGTCCTCTGACCGGTGATGAGCCGATGGAGACCGCACTGCCCGCAAACTACCGCAGCATGTCGCAACGCGAACGCTTTGAGTTCCTGAAGAGTGTTTGGGGGTCATTCGGAGAACGGCCGGAAGAAGATGAATCTGTATGGCGCAAATTCTGCGCAGTTGAGGCACTGGACTTCGGAGGCGCGGGAGACTTTGTCATGATGCTTCAGGACATCGATTTAGAACGTGGGGTTCATCAGGTTGAACCGTTCGACCGCACTAAAGTCATGTCCTTTTCCTGGTACTTGGACGATTGGCTGTCATGTCGAAAAGATCAACCGGCAGCGAGCGCTGAGCCTGACAACGAGCAATCCGCAGCGAACGACAACCACGAGTGGCCGGAGCACAAAGTCAGCGGCATCGATTGGGAGAACGATCCACCGTTCTAGTGAATCGCAGATTGGGATCGGCCGCCCTAATGAGCCACCAGCGACCGCCCGGCAGCCGCTCTTACGAGCTGATCGGGCGGTTCGGCTTGGACTCCGATCAAACGGTGATGGATGTCACTTCTCGCTCTGCCATTGGAGCGACTGGTTTGTGCATTTGTGCCAAGTCATCTGGGCGCCGATCTGGCCCTTTTTGCCGTTGCAGACTCCGCGGTCGCTCAGCGCCTCATACAGGTGGTCGCGAACGGTGCAGATCGCGTCCAGAACCTTTTCTCCGTAACTCCCTCGACAGGTGGAGTTCACGGCCGATGCTACGGCAATGATGTCGTTCAAGGCGCCTGCCCCCGCAACCGCTGTTGGGGAGGGCCGAATGTCGATATGGGTGTGTCCGGTTTCGATTTTTTGGATCCCCATCAGCAGACGCATATCCACATCGTCGCTCTCACAGAAGCGGCGCCGCAGCTCTTCGTCCCGGCCCTCATATTTCCCGGTGCAAATCGCACGTATTTCGTTGTCCCTGATCCGATTGAAATCGTAGGCCGACGCGGCCTTCATGGCAGAAGGGATAAGCACTATCAGGGCAGCCAGGGCGAGGCAGGTGCGTGTTTTCGATGTCATCGGCGATCTCTAAGTGCCCCGACTTGCTGGTGTCAAGGTCGCTGAGCCGACACTGGCGGCGCCGTTGCCGCGATGAGTGTGAGTATCGCGCTGGCCAATAGCCGTCTGTCCTTGTCGCGGAAGGCCACACAAGCGACACCAGCGTGCCGAACAGCGCGATGGCAAGGAACAGAGCGCTGGTCACTCTTTCCTCGCCAGCGTCTCCCGTACATCGACCTGTGGTCCGTCGCTCGCGGCGGAAAAAGCATCGCTGAATCGACGACGCGCTCAGGCTCCGAACCGGGCATCCTAATACCGGAATCTCGTGCCGGTGCCACCGGCATCTCCTGCCGGTACCACCGGCATCTGGTGCCGGTACCACCGGAATCTCCTGCCGGTACCACCGGCACCAGGTGCCTACTAACCTATCAAGAAACAACACTGAACCATCAATGAAACGAAAGAGAACCAAGTCCGAAGGTCTTTCGATCAATCGCAGAGCAACGTTGGGGCCGATGAATGGAGATGTTTGATTGCTCGCGCTTACGTCCCCCATAAAAAGGGAGTTTAATTATGCTTTGGAGGTGACGGCGCTCAAACACCCTTATTTTATAGGTTGAAACGCTCTTCTAAAAGTCACTGTAAATCCCTGACATTACCTCACAGCGAAGAGCAGTTTGCATTTGCACTGGCGATGACTTGACAGAAATCGAATATGAGGGGATAAGAGTGCATAGCTTGCGCGAAGGCCGTCTCGGGAATTTACCCAGACGGCCTTCGGCGCTTCTACCCCTCCCAACACGATCGCACGATAGTTCGCCTGGACCGCTCACGCGGTTAGCCAGGTCGATATCGTTTGCGAAGGAACCAACATGATTGATCTAGACAATGAACCGCCCCGGGATTGCCGGAGGCCCCAACTCCTGAGAAGGTGGGGCCGTTATGAGCAAGACGACGACGAACAAA
>NZ_JASAUT010000029.1:0-112255 GCF_029952935.1 Bradyrhizobium sp. Mp19
AGCCAGCATGGTGAATCAGAAACACACTGATTTGGGAATCCCAAATCGATTCAACCTAAACCCATCCCGCTTTAGCCGTCAGTTCGACTTCACCAGCGGACAGCCGCCCTTGTCGAGCGGGCGGAACGCCTCGTCGCCGGGCACGGTGGCGATCAGCTTGTAGAGGTCCCACTCGCCCTTGGATTCCTCGGGCTTCTTGACCTCGAACAGATACATGTCGTGCACCATGCGGCCGTCGATCCGGATATGGCCGTTCTTGGCGAAGAAGTCGTTGACCGGCGTGGCGCGCATCTGGGCCATCACCTTCGGCGCCTCGTCGGTGCCGATGGCCTCGATCGCCTTCAGGTAATGCATGGTCGCCGAGTAGAGGCCGGCCTGGATCATGGTCGGCATGTGGCCGACCTTCTCGTTGAAGCGCTTCGAGAAGGCGCGGGTCTCGTCGTTCATGTCCCAGTAGAAGGCGTCGGTGACGATCAAGCCCTGGGTGGCCTTGATGCCGAGCGAATGCGTGTCGGTGATCTCCTGGAGCAGCGCGATCATCTTCTGGCCGCCCTGGGTCAGGCCGAACTCGGAAGCCTGCTTCAGCGCGTTGGTGGTGTCGCCGCCGGCATTCGCCAGCGCCACGACCTTGGCCTTGGAGGCCTGCGCCTGCAGCAGGAAGGACGAGAAGTCCGACGAGTTGAGCGGATGACGCACGTCGCCCAGCACCTTGCCGCCGCTCTCCTTGACGACATTGGCGGCATCGCGCTCCAGCGCCATGCCGAAGGCGTAGTCGGCGGTGACGAAGAACCAGGTGTCCTCGCCGCGCTTGACCATCGCCTTGCCGGCGACGTTCGACAGCGCGTAGGTGTCGTAGGTCCAGTGCACCGTGTTGGGCGAGCAGGCGGTGCCGGTGATATCGGAGGAGCCACCGCCGGAATTGATGTGGATCTTGTTCTTCTCGCGCGTCAGCGCCGAGATCGGCAATGCGACCGACGAGGTCGGCACGTCGAGGATCGCGTCGACCTTGTCGTTGTCGTACCAGTTGCGTGCGATGTTGACGCCGACGTCGGGCTTGTTCTGGTGGTCCGCTGCGATCACCTGCACCGGCTTGCCTTTCACCTTGCCGCCGTAATCGGCGACCGCCATCTCGACGGCGGCGACCGAGCCCTTGCCGGTGGCGTCCGCATAGAGGCTCGACATGTCGGTGAGCACGCCGATCTTGACGACGTCGTCGGAGATCTGGGCGTTCGCCGCGGTCGCTGAGACCGCGAGCGCGAGGCCGGCCGCCGCTGCGGCCAAGAGTGTTTTCATCGTGTTTTTCTCCCTGACTTTTTCGTTGAGGGTTGCTTCCACCGGGGCGTTCTAGCCGCTGCGACAAGCTGTCGCAAAGACGACTTTTTGAGCATGGGCAGGGCAGGGGCGGATGGAACGCGCGAGCGGACGGCCTTTTTACCTCCCCCCGCTCGCGGGGAAAGGCCGGATTGCGACGCAATCCGGGTGCCACCCGTGGAGAAGGTCGCTCACCCTACCCGCTCAGAGCGAGCTCCGCTCGTCTCGACCCCGCGAAGGACCCGGTTACAGCGCCGGTAACGCGGTGACGGCGGCCTTGATGGTGCCGTCGGTTTCCACGATCACCCGCAACGTCTTGGAATCGAAGTCGATGCCGGCCAGCCGGATGCTGTTGACCTCAGCGTCGACGCGAATGCCTTCCTCGTTCTTCTGCAGGTCGGCGATGGCCGCGGCGACCTTGCGCTGCGCATTGGTCGCGAATGGCTTCAGGTCGACCACCAGCCGGTCGTTGAGGGTCTGCTGCATGTGCGGGATCGCGGCGCGCGCGGCGGCGCCGAGCAGGCCGAACGCGGCCTCGGATTCCACCGCCAGCTCGACGTCGGTCAGCCGCAGCGTCTGCGACGGCTGGTCGAGCCGCGGCCGGCCCCAGATGTGCACGGTCGCCTCGGCGCCCAGCCCGAACCAGCTGGCCTTCTCCTTGGCGTGCACCAGGAGCGAGATCAGAAGCCGGTCGCCGGAGGCGGCGATGCTCGCGCTCTTGACGGTCACGTCGACCGGACCGGAGCCGTCCTCAGGGAAGGTCTTGCCCTTGAGCTGCGCCTCGACCAGCTGGCTCAGCGTGGTGAAGGACAGGTCGACCGGCAGGCCGATCGCGACCTGGCTCGCCATCGGCGGCACGATCGAGAGTTTTTCCGGGAATGGGCAGCTCGGGGTGGTCTGCGCCTCCGTGATCCGCGTTTCGGCCTCGATCCCCATCGTCAGGATCAGCGAGGACGCATCGACCTTCGGCTGCGCGGCGATCGCGCGGGTCGGTCGCAGCTCGAGCCACATCGGCGGCATCGAGGTGGTGCCGCCGGTGCCTTGCAGCGGGATCGAGCGGCAGGCCTTGGCCCATTGCACGCGGGCGTTGTTCTGGAACGCCGGGTCGTTGTGCAACCGGGCCTCGACCACGGAAATCTGGTCGGCGACCGCCTTGTCGATGACAGGCTTGACCTGGGCCGGCACGCTGATGCGGACGCCGGCCGTCGACAGGCTGGTGTCGCCGAGATTGACCTGTGCCTGCAGATTCGGCTCGATCCGCCAGGACGCGCCGAGCTTCGGCCGCGCGGTGAGGGTGACGTTGCCCTTGATCTCGGCGTTGGCGTTGACGTTCTTGATGTTCACGGCGCCGATCTGCTTGGCGACATTGCCGCCGAGCAGGCTGCCGAGCGCGTCGCTGACCGCGCCGGTTGCCTTGGCGGATAGCGCGCCGGTGACCTTGAGCGTGCCGTTGATCGGGGTGGTCAGCGTCAGCACGTCCTGCGCGCCGGTGGCCGCGATCGGCCCGCGCGATGCCGTCCAGCCGATGTCGGCATTTTGCAGGATTTGCTGGACCGGGTTGTCGGCCTTGCCGCCGAAGGTCTTCGGCGCGCCGCGTTCGGCGGCGTCGCGGATCGCCGACAGCGCGACCGAGACCTGCGCCACGATCGTCGAGGAACGCGGCGCCTGCGGCAGCGGCGGCAGCTCTGCGAGCTTCGGCTTCTGCACGGTGACGCTCGGCGCGAGCCAGTCCATTGCCTTGAGGCTGATCACGAACGAGACCAGCACCACCGCGATCCCGAGCGCTATCGTCCTTGGATGCATCGGTAGACGCATCATTCCCCCGGATGAAAATCAACTTGACGGGTTGTACAGGCCCCCCGACGAGGGCGCCAGTGTGGCGGGATCAAGCTGCTTCAGGGGCGGAAGGCGTTAAGGTTGATGAACGCGGCAACGGCCCCGGCACGAAGTGCCGGAGCCGTCGTCGAGGACGCCTTATAAAGGGACGCCTTGGAGGGGAGGGACTTAGCGGACGGCCGAGCCGAGATCGGCGCGGCGGTCGGTCATCGGCAGCACGATCACCTTGGTGCCGACGCTGACCCGCGAATAGAGGTCGGAGACATCTGCATTGGTCAGGCGCAGGCAACCGGAGGACACGCGGGTGCCGATCGTCTCCGGCGCGTTGGTGCCGTGGATGCGGTAGATGGTGCCGCCGAGATACATGGCGCGGGCGCCGAGCGGATTGCCGGGGCCGCCGGCCATGTGGCGCGGCAGATAGGGCTGGCGGGCGATCATTTCCGGCGGGGGCGTCCAATCCGGCCACTCCGCCTTCTTGGTGATGGTCTGGGTGCCCGACCAGGTGAAGCCGTCGCGGCCGATGCCGATGCCGTAGCGCATGGCCTGGCCGTTGCCGAGCACGAGATAGAGATAGGTGTGCGGGGTGTCGATGATGATGGTGCCGGGCGCCTCGCGCGTCGGATAGGCGACGACCTGGCGGCGCAGGCGGGCGGGCAACTCGACGGAACGGTCTTCCTCCTGCGCCTGCGGCATCGACTGCACCGGCGGCTGCACGGCCTCGGTCGGCGGCGACAGGATGAAGGGGAACATCGGCAGCGGAGCGGCCGCGGCGGTATTTGCGAATGCGACGGTACCAATCGCCAGCGCACCGAAGGCGGCGGCAGCGAGATGCGAGTTCAGCTTGATGGAATTGAACATTGTCGACCCCTGTTGTTTGCGCCCTGCGCGCCAGTTCCGGCGCGTCGTTGGGTCAAACCAGTACAGGTGAGGCGTTTCAGGACGTTTGCACGAAATCGCCAAAATGGTTTCGTGCCGTTAGGGAATTGTTTCGTGCGTGTTTCGTCGCACGGTTAAGGCCGGGTTGCCGGGAAGGGGGTGTACCGCCGCAAGACAGTCTTCCTGGCACGGCGCTTGCTGTCCCAGCGCATTGTTTCGGAATGGAGTGGAAATGATGCTGGGGCACACGATCGGCAGCATGCTGGATCGGCAGAAGGGCTTCGGCCCGGGGTTCGATTTTCTCCGTATCGCACTGGCGATTTCCGTCGTCGCCGCCCACGCGCCCTATGTCGCGAGCGGCAGTGGCGACGGCGAGCAGGCGTGGATCGCCTGGTTTCCGCACTACGCCATCCTCGTGATGTTCTTCGCGCTGAGCGGGTTTCTGATCGCGGCGAGCGGGCTGCGGCTTTCCCTGAAGGAGTTTCTCACCAATCGCGGCATGCGGATCATTCCGGCGCTTGCGGTCGAGATCGTGCTGTCGGCACTGATCCTCGGGCCGATCTTCACCGCGCTGCCGCTGCACGACTACTTCACCAATTTCGGCACCTACAAATACTTCACCAACATCATCGGCCTCGTGAACTACGTCCTGCCCGGCGTGTTCAGCGGCAATCCCGCGCCGGAGGTCAACAGCTCGCTGTGGACGGTGCCGTTCGAATATGGCTGTTACGCGCTGATGACGATGTTCATCCTGTTCGGCCTGTTGCGCGAGCCGCCGCTCATCGTGCTCGGTGCGCTCGTGCTGGTCGGCATCGGCCTTGCGCTTGCACTCACCGGGCATAGCGCGCAATCGTCGCAACTGCCCGCCGGCGTCGCCGGCACGCTGCATGACAGGATCTTCAGCACCGCGCCGTTCCTCGGACGCGGCGCGAAGCTGCCGGTCGCGTTCATGCTCGGCATCGCGATCTATCTCTATCGTGACCGCATTCCCTACAACGGATGGCTTCTCGCCGCGTGCTGCGCGCTCTGCGCGGGCGCCGCGCTGCTCGGCCCGGCGGACTGGATGAGCCAGCCGGTGCTGAATCTTCTGATTGCACCGGCGCTGGTCTATATCACCGCCTATCTCGGCGTCTCGAAGCTGCCGCGGCTGCCGCTGATCTCGCGCGGCGACTATTCCTACGGCATCTATCTCTACGGCTTTCCGGTGCAGCAGGTGGTGCGGGTATGGCTGCCACACGTGCCCGTGATCGTCCAGTTTGCGATCGCGCTGCTGCTGATCACGCTGTTCGCCGCGTTCTCCTGGCACTGGATCGAGAAGCCGATCCTGAAACTGCGCAGCCGCTTCTCGTTCGTGGCGCGCCAGCGCCTTGCGCCGGACGATGCGGTCGCGACGCGCCAGGACATTGTGCCGCTTGCCGTTGCTGCGAACGCCGTCCGCAGCAGACAGTCCTCCTGACGAGGAGCCAGCACCTCCGCTGTTCAGGAGCCGAGATATCCGGCCAATCCGTCCCACAGCAGCTTGGCAGCGGTGATGACCAGAATGGCGTAGCAGGTGCGGTACAGCGCGCGCTGGTCGAGACGTTCATGCAGCCGCCATCCGGCCCAGACGCCGACCGGCACCGCCGGCACGCAAAGCGCCATCAGCATCCACAGGCTGTGCGACGGCGTGGCCAGCACGAGCCACGGGCCGGCCTTCAAGAGGTTGCCGACCGTGAAGAACAGGCTGGTGGTGCCGGCGTAAAGCGCCTTCGGCATGCCGAGCGGCAGCAGATAGATCGCAAGCGGCGGCCCGCCCGAATGCGCCACCATCGTGGTGACGCCGGAGGACAGGCCGGCGAACGTCGCCTTGAATGTCGAGCGCGGACGCGGCTTGATCTCGCCGCCGCCGAGAAACCACAGCGCGGCGAACATCAGCGTCACCACGCCCATCACGATCTCGACGGCATGCCGGTCGAGATCGCGCAGCACGAAGTAGCCGAGGCCGATGCCGACGACGAGCGCCGGCAGCAGCATCGCGAGGTCGATGCGCGACCATGTGCTCGGCGCCAGAACCGCAGCGCGGTGACGTCCATGACGACGAACAACGGCGCCAGCAGCGCGCCCGCCGCGATCGGGTCCATCGCCAGCGACAGCAGCGGGATGCCGACGATGGCAAAGCCGCCGCCGAACGCGCCCTTCATGAAGGCAATCAGGAAGACGCCGGCCAGGGCGACCGCGAGCACGAACGGCGCGGGCAGGTCAGCGACGATGGGCGTGATCATGGTGTCGTGCGAAGCGTTGTGGTGGTACTCAACATGGCCACGCGCGCCTGCACGCGCAATCCAAACATTGCTCTCGGTGCAATTGATATCAGCCTGCCGCTTGCGGTGTGAGGCTTCGGTTCACGCGAGCCGGCGCGCAATTCGCTCGAAGGCACTCTAGGGGGGCTTATTTACTTTGCGCGCAACCGCAGCCTGATCGACACAAGTTGAACGAAGGTCAGGTCGTTGGCGGCAAGTTTGGTGTTAGCCCCATTATCTACACGTTGAATTTTGTCGTTCATGACCCAGCTCGGGCACGGTCGAATAGCATAGGTTCATTCGGGAGCTGGCGATGATTTGCCTCTTCGCCATGAACCCGGTGGTACGCCAACATGTTTCTTGAAGGCGCGGTTGAAGGCTGCCTCGGATTCGTAACCGACCTCCGCTCCCACCTGTGCAACGCTGATGCCTGGGATGGCCAGATGTCG
The DNA here is from genome assembly GCF_029952935.1 of Bradyrhizobium sp. Mp19. NCBI lineage: Bacteria > Pseudomonadati > Pseudomonadota > Alphaproteobacteria > Hyphomicrobiales > Nitrobacteraceae > Bradyrhizobium > Bradyrhizobium sp. Mp19. The sequence goes on from NZ_JASAUT010000029.1 coordinate 6,752, forward strand.
GACTGCGAGTTGCATGCGCCAGCGGCCGAGATAATGCATCGGCGAAACACCAACATAATGTGCGAAGCGATCGGCAAAGACTGATCGCGAAAGGCCGACTTCGCGAGCAAGTTCAGCGAGCGTCCATGGCTTTTCAGGACTCCCGTGGATGAGCCGTAGCGCATGTCCAATCTGTCGGTGCTTTAGCCCAGACAGCCAGCCCTTCGAATCTTCAGGGAGATGGATGATGTACTGGCGGACGACTTCGACGAACATCAGCTCGGCAAGCCTGGCGAGCAAACTTTCACTACCGGCGCCGCCGCGACCGCCCTCTTCGGCTGCGAGCCGAAGCAGGTTGGATAACCAGCCCCGCGCCGCAGCAGACATTTGGCTGAGCAGCATGCGGGGCAGCGCTTCGAGCAACGGATTGAATGGCCGCGCATCGCAGCCGAAATAGCCGCAAACCAGGTGGCAGTAGTCGGCGCTGTCGTTGTCGAGACGGGTCACGATCGGCAAGGGCCGATCTTTCGGCCGCGCGTAATCCTGGAGGTCAGGAAGACCGCGCATGCCCGGCGCGGAGCTCAGGACGTTGGCATCACCCATCGGGTAGATGACGATATCCCCCGCATTGAAGCGCATGGACGAATCAGAATTCCCCGCCAATCCGGCCCAGCAAGAGCCCGACAGGATGGCGTGGAAGCTGATCACATGTTCGGCCTCCGGCATGACCATCGACGCGATGGCGGCCGAGGGCGGGGACTCTCCGACCCAAGGCGCGTGAAGATGGCGTTCGAAGAAGACAGCGCCAGTCAGACGCACTGTCTTCAGCACATCTGAGAGAACATCCATTGCGGCGCCTCCTCGTCTCGGACGATCGAGCAAGAAAAGCAGACAGGGGAGCATACCAGTACAGTCGCGCACGGGGTACAAATTGCAGCACCGGAAGCCCTTTCAGGCCCGAAAAACGCCAGGGAAACGCTGCAATGGAATCAGCGGAGACAGCAAGCGAGCGGCCGGCTGCGCCGGTTAGCGTGAACCACATCGCGCTCAACGTTCGCAACATGGACGAGAGCCATCAGTTCTGGACCGAGGTCGTCGGATTACGGCAAGTTGGTGAATTCCGGCCGCGGCCTGGCCGGCCGCCAACCCCGAGAATGTGGTTCTATAGCGGCACGGACATCGGCGGCGTCCATCACCATGATCTTGCGCTCGTGGAGAATCCGAACCTGCCGCCGCCACCCGCGGAATGGAAGATGTGGGACTTGCCAATCGCGATCAATCATATCGCGATTACATTTCCGACCCGCGAGGCTTGGCTGAGCCGGCTCTCGTATCTTCAGGCCAAGGGCGTGAAGTTCGACCGGCGCATCGACCACGGGATGACGCACAGCCTCTATATTCATGATCCCAACGGCTACGGTGTGGAGCTGGTGTACGATCTCCCGCGCGAAGTCTGGGAGAACGACATTGATGCTGCACTGAACTTCGCCGAGCTCCGGCCGAGCGAAGGCGCAGAGGCGCTGATAGATCGCACTGACGTTCCAGTGTTTGGCGTATAGGCGAGAGCTTCGTCCTACCCGCGGTAGGCAAAAACCTCGTCCGCGAAGGTCTGCTGTTGCCCCTTTTGCGACCTCAGGCGAAGTCCGCTATTTGACCGCTACTGCGGACAAGCGGACATCAGGGCGCGCCTGACTCAAGCACCCCGATTTATAAGTCGATGCTCTAGCCGGCGCGCATCCGCGGCAGGCCCGGCTTGTCGCCGTTGATCACGGCGCGGCGGTCGGAGACGGCATGGTGGAATTGCTCGAGCGTCAGCCCGATCACCGAGAGGTCGCCTTCCTCGATTGCGCCGTCGTCGTAGCAGTCGAGCGCCTCGCGCAACAGGGCATCCGCATCGCCCTGCATGGCCGCGAGCTGCTCCGGCGTCTCGGCGCCGCGCACCTGCGAGATCAGGGTCAGCAGATTGTCGCGATGGGTGATGTAGTGCTCGCGCTCGTCGCGCTTCACGTAGTGGCGCAGCCAGGCGCCGGCCGAGCCGAGGCCGGAGAGCAGCAGGATGCCGCCCCAGATGTAATCGGAGTATTTTTCGAGGAAGGTGCGCTCGGTGCCGTCGATATAGGCGGCCGCGCCCTGATGCGCCGGCAGCGCGGCGTCCTTGTCGGTGTCCGGTTTCTCGATCTTTGCCGCCGCCGGCAGATCGCGCGCGACCTGGAGGCGCAGCGTGAACAGCTGCCGGTCGAGCGCGCCGACGGTCGCCTCGCTCAGCGCATGTTGCGCGATGATGAGGTGATTGACGCTGACGGTCTCGACCTTGTCCTCGGGCCGCGCCGGCGACGAGGAGAAGATGCTGCCGGCGATCTCCTCGGACTCATAGCGCGGATGCTTCTGCGCGATCGCTTCCGAGACGTCGATCGGGAGGAAGACCGGCTCGCCGCGCGCCGTCGCCGTCGCCGTAATCGCTTCCGCCGTTATCTTGCTGTCGAGCGGGCCGACGGTCATGTAGGCATCGAGCGAGGGGTCGCGCGCAAGGTCGGCGATCTTGTTGACGGCGAACTGGCTGACCGCGACCTTGTCGGGGTTGACGCCGGACTCGGTCAGGATCACACGCAGCAGCGTGACGTTGGCCTGGGTGCTGCCGACCACACCGACCTTGTGGCCGGCGAGGTCGTCGATGCTCTTGATCTTCGCGGACCGCCGCTTGCCCTTGGCGCCCGAGGGCGCCCACAGCACGACGACATTCTTGCGCAGGATCGCAACCGACTCGGCGCTCGCGGGCAGATCGAGGTCGCCGCGAACCACCGCGAGGTCGACCTTGTTCGCCGTGAACAGCGCGATGCTCTCGGCGGAGCCCTGCGTCGTGACCGGCTTCAGCCGCACCGAGCTGCCGTCGTGCGTAAAGGCCTGCGCGAAACCCTGGATCAGCTTGACGTCCTCGCTGCCGGTCGGGCCGACCGCGATCGCGAGCGTCACCGGACGCAGCGCGTAATACAGCGCGCCGGCGGCGAGGCCGAACACAAGCATGCCGGCCGCAAGGATCAGCAGCGACGAGTTCCGTCGCCTGAGCCTGCGGCGCTTGGCGCCGGGATTTTCACTCTGCTCTGACATCTGACTGTCACGTTACACGAAAAACCGGCCGTTTGCCGGGAAAAACAACCTAACATTTCGATGACGTCATACGTTTGAAACATCCATGTCAGAACGTCGTGCGAGCAGAATCAAGATTAACGATTTGGATCTCCTGCAATGCGCATACTCGTTGCGACCGATGCCTGGCATCCGCAAGTCAACGGCGTGGTCCGGACGCTGACGTCGCTTGCGCGCAGCGCAGCCGGGCTCGGCGCCGAGATCGAATTCCTCACTCCCGACGGTTTCCGTTCGGTCGGCGTGCCGACCTATCCGGGCCTGCGCGTGGCGCTGCCGAACCGCCGCGAGATCGCGCGCCGGATCGAGGAGGCTGCGCCCGAGGCGATCCACATCGCGACCGAAGGGCCGATCGGCTGGGCGGTGCGCGGTTATTGCCAGCGCAACAAGCTCGCCTTCACCACATCCTATACAACGCGCTTCCCGGAATATGTTTCGGTCCGTACCGGCATTCCCGACAGCGTCGGCTATGCGGTGCTGCGCCACTTCCATGCCGCCGGGTCGATGACGATGGTCGCGACCGACTCGCTGCGGTCGGAGCTTGCCGAGCGCGGCTTCCGCAGGCTCGGCTTCTGGACCCGCGGCGTCGACACCGGGATCTTCAATCCGGACCAGCCGGCGGTGCTCGATCTGCCGCGGCCGATCTTCATGACCATGGGCCGCGTCGCGGTGGAGAAGAACCTCGACGCCTTCCTGTCGCTGGACCTGCCGGGCTCCAAGGTCGTGGTCGGCGACGGCCCGCAAAGGGCGGCATTGGAACAGAAATATCCCGACGCGATTTTCCTCGGCGAGAAGAAGGGGCAGGATTTGACCTCGCACCTCGCCGCCGCCGACGTCTTCGTGTTCCCGAGTCTGACCGACACCTTCGGCGTCGTGCAGCTCGAGGCGCTGGCCTGCGGCACGCCGGTCGCGGCGTTCCCGGTCACCGGCCCGAAGGATGTCATTGCCAACCATCCGATCGGCGCGATCGACAACGACCTGCGCAGCGCCTGCCTGCGCGCGCTGACGATGTCGCGCGCCGACTGCCGCAATTTTGCATTGGAGCGTTCCTGGGAAAACAGTGCGCGTCAGTTCATCGGCAATCTGGCCACGCTGCATCCGAGCCGCGCGCCGCGGCCCGCCCGCCGCGTTGCCGGCCGCAGTGCGGTTCCGAATTAACAGCTCAATCGAACGAGAGACGAGAGACGATCTATGGCTGAAATCATCAAGCTGGGTGCCGACCGTTCCATGGACTTCGACCGCGAGACGGTCGAGCAGGCCTATGACCGCTGGGCGCCGATCTACGACCTCGTGTTTGGCGGTGTGTTCAGCAAGGGCCGGCAGGCCGCGATCCAGGCCACCAACAAGATCGGCGGCCGGGTGCTCGAGGTCGGCGTCGGCACCGGCATCTCGCTGCCGCTCTATAGCCCGAACGTGCGCATCTTCGGCACCGACATCTCGGAAGCGATGCTGGAGAAGGCCAAGAAGCGGGTTGCGGAGCAGGGCCTGAAGAATGTCGAGGGCCTCGCGGTGATGGACGCCGAGAAGCTCGAATTCCCCGACAATTCGTTCGACGTGGTGATGGCGCAGTATGTGCTGTCGGCGGTGCCGAACCCCGAAGCAGCGCTCGACGAGTTCGCCCGCGTGGTGCGTCCGGGCGGCGAACTGATCATCCTGACCCGGGTCAGCGCCGATGCCGGCGTCCGCCGCTTCATCGAGCAGAAGCTGCAGCCGGTGGTGCGCCCGCTCGGGTTCCGGACCGCCGAATTCGCCTGGTCGCGCTACACCAAATGGCTCGCGGGCGCACGCGGCATGGAGCTCGCGGAGCGCCGCCTGATTCCGCCGCTCGGCCACTTCTCGCTGGTCCGCTTCCGCAAGGCGGATGTGGCGAAGGCCGCCTGAGAGGCGGCGTAGTCGCCCTTGATCCTCATGGTGAGGAGGCGCACTGCGCCGTCTCGAACCATGAGGCCACGGTGTCGATCCTCGGCCTCATCCTTCGAGACGCTTGCTGCGCAAGCTCCTCAGGATGAGGGGAGAGGTTGAAGTTGCGTCAAGGCGTCGCTCCGCATTGTCATATGTCATTATGATGATGTCACACGCGATACATCGAATCCCTGTAAATCCTGTCCCGAAAGATGTTGGGGGAACCAATGATCAAGAATTTCCTGCAAGAGCTGCGTACCCAGCGCTGGGATGACCATCGCTTCTACCATCACAGCCGGATCAACCAGAGCCTGCACTTCGTCAGCGCGCTGAGCTTCCTGTTCGCCTATGTGATGCTGTTCTTCGATCCGGTCGTGTCGGCACTGGTCGGCTGGCTGGTCTCGATGACGTCGCGTCAGGCCGGTCACTTCTTCTTCGAGCCGAAGGGCTACGACCACGTCAACCAGGCGACCCACGAGCACAAGGAAGACATCAAGGTCGGCTACAATCTGCAGCGCAAGGTCGTGCTGATGGCGATCTGGGCGCTGTCGCCGATGGTGCTGTACTTCGATCCGACGCTGTTCGGTCTGTTCAAGCCCTGGGTCACGATGGGCGACTTCACCCGCCAGGTGGCCAAGATCTGGCTTGTGGTCGGCGTCGGCGGCCTCCTGTTCCGCACCATCCATTTGTTCTTCATCCGCGATGTCGAGACCGGCCTCGTCTGGATGACCAAGATCATCACCGACCCCTTCAACGACCTGAAGCTCTATCACAAGGCGCCGCTGTTCCTGATGAAGGGCGAACTGATCGATCCGGGTCTCGAGAAGCACGTCAAGCACGCCTGATCGTTGCTCCCAGCGTCTTCAAACTGCGTCATGCCCGGGCTTGTCCCGGGCATCTACGTCTTGAGCATCGTCATTCCGGGGCGATGCGAAGCATCGAACCCGGAATCTCGAGATTCCGGGTCTGGTCCTTCGGACCATCCCGGAATGACGGTGCTTACAATGTCAGCGAAAGTGAATCCGGTGCCCTCAGCGGCCGAACCTCACGGCGACCATCTCCTTCAGGATCTGGCGCTTGATGTTCTTGTTGGTGAGGCCGGGCTTATGCCACCACCAGCCGTCGCGCTTCATCTTCTCGGCTGCCGCGACGAAGCGGTCGCTGACCTCGGCGAAGTCGGCGTCGGTGTAGTTGAGGGTGAAGATCAGGCGGCCGGTGCCGATCCAGCTCAGTGCCAGTCCCTCGGCCCGCAGATAGTATTGCAGCATCCAGTTGTAGCGGGACGGCTCGGTGTAATAGACGGTCCAGATCGACGAGATGTTGCCGACGCGAACCGGAAGGCCCGCGGCTTTGAGCCGGTCGTTGAGCGCCTTCGCACGGCCGTTCCAGGTCTCGTCCAGCCCGTTGTAGATCGAGCGGAAGTTCGGGCTGGCGAGCCGGCTCAGGAACTCGTCCATCGCCGTCATCACATAGGGATGCGAGTTGAAGGTGCCGCGGGCAAAGCAGATGTCGGCCGGACGGTCGTCGCGGAAGCGTCGCATCAAATCCTTGCGGCCGCACACCACGCCGACCGGAAGCCCGCCGGCGAGGCTCTTGCCGTAGGTCGCCATGTCGGCCTTGACGCCGAAATATTCCTGGGCGCCGCCGGCGGCGAGGCGGAAGCCGACGAACACCTCGTCGAAGATCAGGACGATGCCGCGCTCGGTGCAGACCTCGCGCAGCTTCTTCAGCCATTCGGTGTAGGCGGCGCGGTCGTATTTGGAGGAGCGCGAGGAATCGACCAGCGCGGAATCGCCGGGCGCGTTGGAATTGGGATGCAGCGCCTGCAGCGGGTTGACCAGCACACAGGCGATGTCGTTGCGCGTCCGCAGCACGTGCAGCGTCTTCTCCGACATATCGGCGAGCGTGAAGGTTTCGTGCGGCGACACCGGATTGCCGACGCCGGGCTGCACGTCGCCCCACCAGCCGTGATAGGCGCCGGCGAAGCGCACGAGGCGCTTCCGCCTGGTGTGGTAGCGCGCGAGCCGCACCGCCTGCATCACGGCCTCGGTGCCGGACATGTGGAACGAGACCTCGTCGAGGCCGGACAGCTCGCAGAGCCGCTTGACGTTGTCGGCAATGACCGGGTGGTAGGGGCCGAGCACGGGGCCGAGCGCGTGCGCGCGCTTCTCACCCTCGGCGATGCACTCCTTGTAGAAGTCGTTGCCGAAGATGTTGACGCCGTAGGAGCCGGTCAGGTCGTAGAACACATTGCCGTCGACGTCGGTGACAGTGACGCCGCTGGAGGCCTCGACGAACGCCGAGGTGCCGAGATGTTCGCGCACCAGGCGGCTGTACTGGAACGGCACGCGATAGGTTTCGGTGAACTGCAGGTCGGAGATGCGCTCCGTCACCTCGGCGGTCAACGCGCGGCCCTTGGGGTAGCGATCTCCGTAGAGGCCGGCGAGGCGGAAGAAGCCGTCCTGGCGCTGCATCGCGACGTCCTTCGGCGCGCCGTCGGAGCGGAAGAAGTCGTCGATGTCGAATTCGTAGTGCGGGACCATGCGCGCGACCATCTTGGACATCTTGGAATGTCCGGTCAGCGAGCGGTGCTTGGCACGCGACAGCGCGATGCGGGCCTGAATTTTGGGGAAAGCTGCGGCGGCGCCGGCAAGCGCGGCGGCGGACAGCGAGAGAATCGGAAGGGATGTTTCCATGACAGAAGCGCTAGCCTCAGCACCTAACAGATTCATGACAGTCAAGGGCCTGATCTCGGTATTCACCCAGCAGGAAGACCTCAATTTCCTGCTAACCAACCGGATTCCGCGGGCCGCGCTGACCCGCTTCATGGGCTGGTTCTCCAAGGTCGAGAACCCCCTGGTGCGCGACGCCTCGATCGCCTGCTGGAAGCTGTTCTCCGACCTCGATTTGTCGGAGGCCAAGAAGACGGAGTTCAGGAGCCTGCACGATTGCTTCACCCGCGAGCTCAAGCCCGGCCTGCGTCCGGCCGCAGCCGATCCTGCCATCATCGCGAGCCCGTCGGATGCGATCATCGGCGCGCATGGGCGGATCGAGGACGGGCAATTGTTCCAGGTCAAGGGCGCGCCCTATTCGCTGCTCGATCTGGTCGGCGATCCGGCGCTGGTGGAGCAGCACCGGAACGGCCGCTTCGTCACGCTGCGGCTGACCTCGAGCATGTATCACCGATTCCACGCGCCCTATGATCTTGCCATCGACAAGGTGACGTTCATTCATGGCGACGTCTGGAACGTCAATCCGATCGCGCTGAAGCGGATCGAGCGGCTGTTCTGCAAGAACGAGCGCGCGGTGCTGCGCGCCAAGCTTCCAACCGGCGAGGCACTGACGCTGGTTCCGGTCGCCGCCATCCTGGTGGCGAGCCTCCGCCTGCATTTCCTCGATATCACGCTGAACGCGCAGTCGCGGGGCCCGGTGGATTTCTCCTGTGACGTGCATGTGAAGAAGGGCGATGAACTCGGCTGGTTCGAGCACGGCTCGACGATTATCGTGCTGGCGCCCGGCAATTTCGAATTCTCTGACAATGTCGCGGAGGGAACGCGGATCAAATGCGGCGAACCGTTGCTGCGAAAGCCTTTATAGCCTTGTTTCCATCGCGCTCATCGTTTGAGCATGAAAACCGGCTTCCACTTTTCGAGATCATGCTTAGAATGGTCGGGATCGTCGTGCGACGATCCTAAATCGCAAACCTGATGGACACGAGATGGCGCGGACGCCTGTTCTGGCGGCGGGAGGCATTGTGCTGCGGCGGGAGACACCGCCGCGCTTTGCCGTCGTGCGCCTGCGCAAGCGCAATGAGTGGGTGCTGCCGAAAGGCAAGCTCGACGACGGCGAGACGCCGCGCGCGGCCGCCGAGCGCGAGGTGCTCGAGGAAACCGGCCACGACGTCGACGTGCACGAATTCCTCGGCACGCTGGTCTATGATTCAGGCGGCCGTTCCAAGGTGGTGCACTACTGGCGCATGGATGCCGGTGGCAAGCCGGTGCGGTCGCTGATGAACGACATCCGCGAGGTGGACTGGCTGCCGCTCGATGCGGCGCTCGAGCGTCTGTCGCGCGGTTATGAGCGCGCGTTCCTGGAAAATGTCGGACCGATCGCGTTGCAGGCCGCGGCGCTCGCCGAGCGCGAGCGGCGCGCGCGGGCAAGGGCCGTGGCCGCAGAGCGCCGGCGGAGTCGCGAAGCCGCAGTGCCACAGGTCATCGACGAGCAGGAGGTCGCCGATGCGCCTGATGTTGCCGATGCGGCTGCCCCGGCGGAGACGCCGGCCATCGATCAGCCGCCGCTGGCGCAAAGCGAACCCGATCCGCCGGCCATGGCGCCGCAAGACGTTCCGGTGGCCGCACCCGATGCAGCTGCCGAGACCGAGCGGGGCGCCGAGACGGTGATCCCTGAACAAGCGCCGCCATTGGTGCACGAGGTCGTGCCAGCCGGCGCGGCACCTCAGCCCGCGCCGCGCAAGAATCTGATCGAACGCGTGCGCGACTGGCTGCGTCGCGCGGCGTGATCATCCGCACATCTGACGACGTGCCGTTGGCTGCCAGGCCTCAATGTCGCGCTGCAAGGCAAGACACTCGGCAAGCCGCTTGGGCGAACCCAGGTCACGCGCCAGAAGCTGTGCCGCATGAACTTCGGCCATGGCACCGCGAACGTCTCCATGCTCCAGCTGGAGGCTGGAGATCTGAAGCCTTAGCCGCACGATCTGAACCCGCCCTTCGATGCTGGACCACAGCTGGCGAGCGAGATGGAGATGCCGCATGGCTGTTTCATGATCCTGCCGGGAAAGCGCGAGGATCGCCTGCGCTTCGTTGGTGAGCGCGCGGATCGAGGGCATCGGCCAGCGATCCGGACTTCCCGAAAGTTCGCAGATCAATGCCTTCGCTCGAGCGGTCCGATGCGTGTGTGCGGCAACCAGCGCCAGATGGGCGAGCAGAATTCCGCGCCGCTGCAGCGTCCACCAGGTCTTGCCGATCAGGCTCCGCTCGAGGCTGGCATAGGCGGCCTCCGCTTCGCCTCTTGCGAGCAGCAGCATGGCGCGGCCTGGTTCCGGGCACCAGCCCAGCGTGTAGGCCCTGTCATAGGCTTCGAGAGCTGCGTCGTCATTGCCGATCGCCGCCTGAATATCGCCCAGCACCCGGTTGGCATCGCCCAGCGACCAGGGCGCATCGCTGGTCAGGCGCGCGAGCGCGTCCTGAATGCGCGCCAGCGCTTCGTCGAGCGAGCCTCGGATGCCGAGCACCTCGGAGCGGTGCAACTGGCACGAGCCCGTCAACTCCATGCCGCTGCCCGAGCAGAAGTTCTGGTAGCTCCGCGTCCACTGGTCGGCGCGTGCCCAGTCTCCGAACATCCGGGCCGCCCAGAGGATGTTGCAGTAGAGGTTGCCGCCCATGATCGGGTCCAGATTGTTGCTGGATAGCGCAACTGCGGCGGCATGGTCCTGATCGGCCAGTCCTCCGTGTGTGTCGCCGAGGCACAGCCGATAGAAGCCGCGATAGGCCAGGCTCAGCGCTTCGATATTGATCGCATCCTTGTATCTGACGCCGGTGTAGGCGGCGTCGGCCAACGCGAGTGCCTGTTCCGGCTCGCCATCGAAAGCAGCCAGTTTCGACTTCATCCATAACACCAGGGCCGTCGTCGGAGGATCGTCGAGCGTTGTAGCCCAATCCTCCGCCCGCGCGAGCCAGCCCTTTCCGATCGCGGCCTGGCCGCTTTCGAAGTGCAAGGCCGAGAGTGCTATCGCATCGACCGTGGCGCCTGCGGCGTCACCGGCCTGGCTGCGTGCGGCGACCGCGCGAACCAGAATCGGAATCGCTGCCGTGGCCCTGCCGAGGCACTGCAGGGCAAGCGCCCAATCGTGGAAATCTTCAGCGTTGAGCTGGCCGCTTTCATCCGCGCTCGCGAATAACGTCGCTGCCTGCAACCACAATTGTCCGGCCGCTGCTCGTCGGGCGAGACCGATTGCACCGACGGTGCCATCGACTTGCTTGGGGTCGATGCGTTCCGGCTGCCTGATCTCGGACTCGAGGAAAAAGCGATAGCCTTTGCCCGGCAGATTTCGGATCGCGCCGTCCATGCCGCCGTTGCGAAGCGCAGCGCGCAACGCACTCACCGCCCGCTGCAGCGAGTTGTCGGTGACCGTCACATCCGGCCAGACGGCTTCGAGGAGTTCTTCCTTGGAGATGACCCGCTCGCGGTGTCGAACCAGATAGATCAGCAGATCGAACACACGCGGCTGCAATGGGACCTCTTGGCGCGCGCACAGCAGCACGCGTCCAGCTTCATCAAGCTCGAACAGTCCAAATGAGAATGCCATGTGTATGAGTTGGGGCTCGGCGGAAAAGGTTCAGGCAAAGATCAGACAAAGATCAGGCAATGATCAGTCCGCGGTAAGGACAGTCGGCATCGACGGCGTCTATAGCTCATCATGGCTCGCCATGAGCGCAGCCTGCCGTTCAACAGTCGCAACCGAGGAGATTTCGATGGAACTCTATGTCATTCGCCGTCCGAGCGCCTGGGCGAACATGAGCGAGCTGGAACTCGCCGGCGCAACGTCCGCCAGGATCGGCGACGAGCAGATGCCGGACCGCGTCCGCTGGATCCGCAGCTATGTGGTGCATGAGGCGGATGGTCGCATCGGCACATTCTGCATATACGAGGCGCGTGACGGTGACTCGATCCGGGAGCATGCGCGCTGCGTCGGCATGCCGGGCGAGGAATTCTACAAGGTGGCGGCAACCGTGGTCGTGCGTGGTGATCCGGTCCAACCGCCCATTGCAGCCGAATGACGCCTGCGCGGCGTCGCATGGCGTATCCCGGCCAAACCTGATCCGGGACGCCATCACACTTCGATCAAGGAAACGATTATGTCGATTTCATTCATGGAATCCATTTCAAGTCCGGTACGAAGGCATTTTTCCTTCCTGCTTTTGCGGATCCGCCGGATCGTCAATCAATCGGTCGCAGGCATGCTCGCACATCGCGAGCGGCAGGCCAGTCGCCTGATGCCGCGCGAGGCCGGCGGCCGTCAGCCGAAGGGCGCCGGCAGCCGCTGCTCGGGGCCGGTCGTGCGAAGCGCACTGCTCGGGCTGGTGATCGCGGGTTTGTCCTCACCCGTGTTCACCCGAGCGGAGGAACCTGTCGTTCGGGAGCATCGTGCAGCTTCGGCACAGCAGGCCACCTCGACTCAGCGTAGCAGCCACGGCTGCAGGCATCGCTCGGATTGGAGCATAGTTACCGCATCGACCATCCCAGTCCTGCTCGACCGCCGCACGTAGCGCGCAGCACATTTGAAGTCATTGCACTGCTCGACGCCGTTTTGGCGCAATTTGCGGACTCTCGGCGAGGCCGGCGGCCTCGCCACGAGCCGCATCACATTTCAAAGGAGATGCACATGAACGTTCAGACCGAAATGCCGACTGTCGATCTCGCCGCCGTCAAGGCGCGCCAGCAAGCCACCTGGAGTTCGGGCGACTACGCGATCGTCGGCACCACGCTCCAGATCGTCGGCGAGACGCTCTGCGAGGCAGTCGACCTGCGCAGCAATCAAATGGTGCTCGACGTCGCCGCCGGCAACGGCAACGCGACGCTGGCCGCGGCGCGGCGCTTTGCCGACGTGGTCTCGACCGACTACGTCGCGGCGTTGCTCGAGCGTGGTCGCGAGCGGGCGGCCGCGGAGCGTCTGCCCGTCACGTTCCAAGAGGCGGATGCGGAGAAGCTGCCGTTTGCCGACGCCAGCTTCGACGTCGTGCTGTCGACCTTCGGTGTCATGTTCACCGCCGATCAGCAGCAGGCGGCAAACGAATTGCGCCGCGTCTGCCGCATCGGCGGCAAGATCGGACTTGCGAGCTGGACGCCGGAAGGGTTCATCGGCCAGGTGTTCAAGACCATCGGCAAATATGTGCCGCCGGCGCCGGGCGTGAAATCTCCCGCGCTGTGGGGCACCGAGGCGCATCTCGGTGCCTTGTTCGGCGCGCAGGCGACGCTTGATGCCAAGCGCAGGCACTTCAATTTCCGTTACAGGTCGCGCGAGCATTTCCTCGAGATCTTTCGCACCTATTACGGTCCGGTGCTGAAGGCATTCGGGGCGATCGATCCGGTCAAGCAGCAATTGCTCGCCGCCGACATGTTCGGCCTGATGGACCAGTTCAATATCGCCAGGGACGGCACGCTGGTGATCCCAGGTGAGTATCTGGAGGCTGTGATCACCAGACGCGGCTGATCTGCCGCTCGCCATTGGTCGATCTGCGCGTGGCGCCGGCGTTCTCGCCGGCGCCATTCGCACGTTTGATCGACATTGATGCGATCGCTCGGTTACTGACGCTTGTCCCTGGGCGGAGGCTTCGCGCCGCGCGGCGGAGGCGGCGCGCGCCGTTGCTGGAAGCCTGGACGCGCCTGCACCGCGGGCCGTTGCATGCCCGGACGCGCGCCCGGTACTGCCTGCTGGATGCCGGGTCGCGTCTGGCCGGGCGCTTGCGGCACAGGCTGCGCGGTGCCTTGGCGCGGCGCGCCCGGCTGGGCCGCTGGTGGTCCTGGCTGGCGCACGCCGCCCGGGGCCTGTGTGCGGCCGGGCTGCGGGCCGCCGCCTTGCCGTGCCGGCGATTGTTGTCCGGGTTGCGTCGCGCCGCCTTGGCGCGTGGGCTCTTGCGTGGGGGCTTGGCGCGTTGGCTGTTGTCCCGCCGGCTGTTGTCCGGCTGGCGTTTGGACGCCGGGCGCGTGCGGCAGCGTCGCGCCGCCGGGTTGGCCGGGCAGCGCATGCTGGGCGCCGCCTTGCTGCTGCGTGCCGGGCTGCTGCGAGCCTTGCCGGCCAGGCGCGCCCGGTTGCTGGCCGGGTCGGTTCGGCTGGCCCGGACGATTCTGCTGACCCGGCTGCTGCGGGGCGTTGCGGTTCTGGCCCGGCAGGCCGTTCTGCCGCTGCGGGTTCGGCTGCACCGGCTGGCCGCGGTTCGGATAGGGCGCGGCCGGATTGGCCCTGCGGAAATCGGGATTGGCGCGGCGGAAGTCGCGCTGCTCGGTCACGACCTGACGGCCCAGTGTCTGCGCGCTATGGACCTGGCGCACAAAGCCCTGGTCGCGCGTGATCTGTTGCGGCGAGATCGTCAGCGGCACCGCGGCGAAGCGGGCGCCGCCGGTGCCCGGACGAATCGCAAAGCCGCTCGCGCCGCGCGTTAGCACGCCGAGCGAAGCGCCACTGCGGTCGTTAACCTCGATGCGGCCGACATGTCCGTCGGCGTCGGGATAGAGCTTGATGCCGACATTCCTGCTTGTCGCGGTGGCGCCTTCGGGCACCTCGACGAGGCCGGTGGTGCCGCGGATGCCGAGCGTCGCGGTCGGGGTCGAGATCTTCATGTCGCCGGTCTTGGCGACCGCGGCGGCGACGAAGGCCGCCGTTCCCTTGGTGACGTTGAACAGCGCACTGTTCTGCTGGCCGCCGTCCTCATAGACATAGTTGTCGATCGTGATCCTGGCATTGGCGCGCAGGTTGAAGGTGGTGCCGTCGTTGAAGGTGATGCCGAGCGAGGAGGTCGCTGATGTCGCGACCTCGTCATTGGCAAAGATGTCGTCGCGGATCTGCAGCGGCGTCGCCGTGTTGTTGCGCGTGACGGTCGCGGCTCCTGTCAGTGTTGCCACGTTGCCGATCGGCTCGGGCGCCGCGGGCTGCGCATTCGCGGCCGGCGGCGGCGTTGCAGGCGCGGGTGTTGCAGGAGCAGGCGTAGCCGGCGTCGTACTCGGCGCCGGGGCGGGCGCCTGTGCAGGCTGCGCTTGTGCGAGTTGCGTCAGGTCCGGCGCGCCATTGGCCGTTGGTTGCCAACCGATCGTGACGCCGGCGCCAAGCAGAAGCGCAAAGAGAAAGCTGCGGCGCATCACCATCGATTCCCGGGGAGGCAGTGGGCACGGCAATTGAGCCGCGTCAGGCTGAATGCCGGATGAACGGTCCCGCCTTGTTGTCATGACGAACCGAAACGATCAAGCACCGCGCTCCGTTGCCGGAAGCGCGGTGCCTGGTCGCTGTTGGGGTTTTGTTTAGCCGCGCTTGTGAGGAGTGATATTGAGCGGTTTCGCCGGCTTGGCCGCGGGCGCGTAGCTCGCGGGTTGTGCAGCCGCCGCCGGCACGTAGTGGAACACCGCCTTGCAGCCGTCGCTGAGCAGCGCGCGCTGGCGGATCATGCAGGCGGTGACGCGATCGACGTCGGGAATTTCCGAGCTGCACAGCCGCATGGCGTCGCTGGTGCACATCTGCTGCTGCTCGTCGGTGTAGGCATAGGACGCCGAGCTCAGCAGACCGAGCGTGAACGCGGTCGCCGCCAACAGTTTGCCGTGACGAAGCGCGGAAGCGGTGAAAGCCATCATGTCCCCCTTGTGATCGCGCCGAAGCAGCGCATTGTCGAAGCCATCACTAGGCAGGCTTGGTTTCGGCAATTCTTCGTCGCCAGGGCAAAATGGTTTCGTCGCGCGGGCCGTTTGTTTCGTCAACCGCATCCCGATCGGGGATTACGGCGCTGCGGGCGCCGGTGCCCCTTCGAGCGCGAGCACGGCCTCGCGCTGAGCCTCCGGCATGGCGCGGATGCGGCGCCTCGCGATCAGGCGGAGCGCGGCAAAGCCGCCGAGGAACACCACGATCTTGCTCACGATGCCGAAGATCGGCATCACGACGGCCCATGTCGTGATCTCGCAGGTCAGCGCGACGAAGGCGTTCACACCGGCGGAGGCGAACATCAGGGCGGCCCAGGCATAGCCGACCTTGACGGCGACATCGGGCACGACTTTCTGTGCGATCTCGGGCAGGTAGCGGTTGAGCCAGCCGGGCTTCAGCATCACAACGCCGACGATCGCGTAGATCACGCTCGGCTTGAACAGCACGAAGCGCGGGTCATGGGTCAGCAGCGTGGCGGTGCCGGCGGCGACGACCAGGAACAGGCTGAGCCACTCCATGGTGTCGATCCGCTTGCCGCGCACCATCTGGACGCCGATCTGCACGACGCCGAACGCGATGCCGAGGCCGACCGCAAGCGCGGTGTTGTGCGTCAGCAGGAACAGAACCAGAAAGACAAGCGTCGACGCCAGGTCGAGCGCCAGCAGCCTTGCCGCGGTGAAGAAGTGCTTCATTGATTGCCAGTCGCCCGCAGGTTCAATCCATTCTCGACAATGCGGCTCTTATAGCGGGTCCGGCGATCCACATGAAGCGACCGCCGGGCAGATACAAGCCATTACCTGAAGGGCGACTGGCAAAACTCGACCCGCCATTGCACGGCGCAGCCCTGCACGCGCATCGCATGCGAGCCCCTCATCGCGATCGTCGAGTCGTAGTTGCGGCCGGAGTGAACGCAAAACAGCAAAGCGCCCGGCGGGAGCGGCCGCCGGGCGCTGAACTCATGCCTGGTCGAATGTTCTAGAACACGCCGAGAATAATGGCGCCGACGAAGGCTAGCGCGATGTACGCGGCCACAATGCTCAGCTTGCTCAGCAGAGGACTCGCGAAATCCATTGGGGAAACTCCCTCGGTTCACAACGCTGCCCGCATTAACGCCGAGGCTAGCAACTGGTTCCCGGCCGAAAAAGTCAGCCGTGCTGTCGGGCCTTCAGTTCCGGGGCGATGCCGCATTGCGGTGTGCGGCAAACGGACGCCAAATCAAGTGGTTGAAGTGCGCGCAAATATATTCTGAAGCATCGCGAGTATCGACGTGTCACCGGTCCGGATGTTGTCCACCGCCCCGGGTTGGATGCTACTTTGCATGGAGTTGTTTTCGATATTTCGGTTGGGGCGGATCATCGCGCACTATGTTTAGCCACTACCTTGAGCTGATGGAGCTTGCCGGCACGCGATGTCGAAGCGCCGACGCATCCTCAATCGCCAAGGGGAACGAAGGCCTTCATCCCACTCCGCAGCGGTAGCGCCGCTGAAGGACGCGCGCGACGCGACACGATCGCAGTCCCTCGGGTTCCGTCGCATGGTTAAGGACAGCTGAAAACAACGCATCGAAATGCGTTGAAGAGTCTTTAATCAAATTCGCAGAACCTCCGCGCCATGACGCGTGGAGTTCGTTTGTATCTCGTCGGCTCCCTTGTCCTTGTGTCGCTTGCTGGTTGCGGTCGCGGTCTGTTTCAGACTGCCGAGCGCGAACCGTGGCGGGCCGAGGCCGAGGCCGCATGCCTGAAGTCGGGCGCGGTCAAGGAGAGTGCCGACCTCGTCCGCATTGATCCGATCTCCGGTCCCGGCGTCTGCGGCGCCGAGTTCCCGCTCAAGGTCGCCGCGCTCGGTGAAGCCAGCTCAGCTTACGGATTTGCCGACGACAGCCTGCGGCCGCCGGCATCAGTCGGCAACCAGCCGCGCTGGCCGATCAACCGCCAGCCGTCTCCGCCGCCCGTGCAGGCGCCGTATTCCAATCAGGCCGTCGGCCAGCCGAGCTATGGCAATGAGCCGAGCTATGGCAGCCGTCAGAACGGGCCGGTCTCGCTGTCGGCGCCCGGCGTTCCGCCGCAGCAGGACGAGATCGATTTGCCGCCGGATGGCTCGCCCGACGCCAGGGGCGAGCGACCTTATTATCCGGGCCTGCCTTCCAATCCGCAGCGCGACAGCGCGGCCGCGCCCTATTCACCGGCACCGTATTCCCAGCAGCCGCCCGGCGCGCCACCGCCGCCGCGGCTCGGTCCCTCGAGCGGCAATCCGGTGGTGACGGTCGGCCCGGTCGCAGTGAAGCCGGCGGCAACGCTGGCGTGTCCGATCGTCTCGGCGCTCGAGCGCTGGTTCGCCGATTCCGTGCAGCCGGCGGCGCAGCGCTGGTTCGGCGCGCGTGTCGTCGAGATCAAGCAGATCTCGGCCTATTCCTGCCGCGGCATGAACGGCAATTCGCACGCGCATATTTCCGAGCACGCCTTCGGCAATGCGCTCGACATCGCAGCTTTCACGCTGGCCGACGGGCGCCGCATCACCGTGAAGGATGGCTGGAAGGGTCTGCCGGAAGAGCAAGGCTTTCTGCGCGATGTCCAGGCCGCCGCCTGCCAGCAATTCACCACGGTGCTGGCGCCGGGGTCCAACGTCTATCACTACGACCACATCCATGTGGATCTGATGCGCCGGGCCAGCCGGCGCCTGATCTGCCAGCCCGCCGCCGTCTCGGGCGAGGAGGTCGCGGCGCGCGCCGGCGGCCGTAACCCCTATGCAACGCGCGAACCTTATGTCACAGGATCGCTCGGCGGCAGAAAGCCGGCCCCGCGGGGTAAGGCGGGGATCAACGAAGAAGACGAATTCGCCGACGAATAGGGGCGCGTCTGATACCCGTATTTTTACTGGGTGACACCGTGCAAACGGTAGCCACTTTTGTTGCATATGCTCGCTGAGTCGGGCGCACCCGGCCGATTGTTTGGGGGATAGCTTTGCAAGACGCGCCGATCATTCTCGTCATCGAAGACGATCGTGATCTTCAGATGATGGTGGAGGACGCCCTGAGGGACGGCGGCTATGAGCCGGCGATCGCAGGTTCGGGCGAGGAAGCCCTGACGTTGCTGAAGGCGTTCCGCACCAAATACAGTGCACTGGTCACCGACATTCGCCTGCTCGGCCGGCTCGACGGCTGGCGTGTGGCGCGCGGCGCGCGCGAGATCGATCCGTCGTTCCCGGTGCTCTACATCACCGGCGGCGGCGGCGATGAGTGGCCGACCAGGGGCGTGCCGGACAGCGTGCTGCTGAACAAGCCGTTCTCGCCGGATGAACTGGTTGCGGCCGTGGCGAAGCTGCTTGAGAATGCCGCGTAGGCCTCAGCGATTGATCGCCCCCGCGAAATCGGCGATGCGGAGGTTGTACGGGGCAAACGTGTCTTCCAGGCCGGCATGAATGACTTCGCACAGTCGATCACGGCGGCAGCTTCCCTGATAGCCGGTCGCGATCCGGTCCTGCTTGGGATCGTCGCATTGTCGTTGCGTGTCAGCCTGCTGGCGAGCCTGCTCGCGCTGCTGATCGGCGCGCCGATCGGCGGCTGGCTTGCGATATCGAGATTTCGCGGACGGCAGGTGGTGATCGTGCTCGCCAATGCCTGTCTCGGCCTGCCGCCGGTCGTGGTCGGCCTCGGGCTTTACCTTCTGCTGTCGCGATCCGGACCGCTGGGCTTCGCCGGGTTGTTGTTCACGCCGACGGCGATGGTGGTGGCGCAGGTCATCCTGGCGACGCCGATCGTGGTTGCGCTGGTGCATCGTCCGGTCGCGCTGTTGTGGGCGGAATATGCCGACCTGATCCGCACCGACGGCCTGTCCCGTCTGCGCAGCCTTGCGCTGGTGTTCTCGCTCGGCCGCGCCTCGCTGCTCACCGCATTCCTCGCCGCGTTCGGCCGCGCCATCGCGGAGGTCGGCGCCATCATCATCGTGGGCGGCAATATCAGCGGCTATACGCGAACGATGACGACCGCGATTGCGCTCGAGACCAGCAAGGGCGAGCTGGCGCTCGGTCTCGGGCTCGGCGTCATCCTGCTTGCGCTGAGCGTCAGCGTCAGCACGATCGCGTTTCTGCTAGTGCGCGGCGTTGGGGAAAAATAGCTGTTCGCCGCCGACCTTGTAGCCGGCGATGGCCGACTGCCCGGCCTGCGAGACCAGCCAGTCGATGAAGGCCTGGCCGTCCGCCGCCTTCACCGTCGGATGCTTCGCCGGATTGACCAGCATCACGCCGTACTGATTGAACAGCCGCCGGTCGCCTTCGGTCAGCACGGCGAGCTCGCCGCGGTTCTTGAACGACAGCCAGGTGCCGCGGTCGGACAGCACATAGGCATTCGACGCCGACGCCATGTTGAGCGCCGGACCCATGCCTTGGCCGATCTCGCGATACCATTGGCCTTTCGCCGAGCCGAGATCGACGCCGGCCGCTTTCCAGAGTCGCAGCTCGGCCTCGTGCGTGCCGGAGTGGTCGCCGCGCGAGATGAAGGCCGATTTGGTCGCGGCGATCTTGCGCAGGGCGTCCGCGACATCCTTGTCGCCGGCGATATGCGCCGGATCGGCCTTCGGGCCGACGATGACGAAATCATTGTACATCACGTCATATCGCCTGGTCGCAAAGCCCTCGGCCAGGAACTTCTCCTCGGCCACGCGATCATGCACGAACACGACGTCGGCATCGCCGCGCCGTCCGATGTCGAGCGCCTGTCCGGTGCCGACCGCGACCACCTTCACGGCAATGCCCGAGGCTTCCGAGAAGCGCGGCAGCAGATAGCCGAACAGGCCGGACTGCTCGGTCGATGTCGTCGAGGCCACGATGATGGACCGAGGCTGCGCGAGCGTGGGACCGGCGAACAACAGCGCGGCGGCGATGAGGAGGTTTCGAACGAACGATGTCATGTGAATACTGCTTACCGGAGAATGATGTCGGTCACCTTGCCGCATTTCGTCCGGTGACGCAAAGCAGGCGCGATGTCGCGCGCTGCGATCGGCGGTGTTAGGGTCGCCCCGAACGAAGCATGAAGAAGGGATATCGGATCATGGCAGCAGAGAAGGTCGCGCTCGTTACCGCAGGCGGCAGCGGCATGGGAGCGGCGGCGGCGCGGCGCCTCGCGGCCGATGGTTTCCGCGTTGCGATCCTGTCGTCGTCGGGCAAGGGCGAGGCGCTGGCGAAGGAGCTCGGCGGCCTCGGCTTCACCGGTTCGAACCGTTCCAACGATGATCTGAAGCGCGCCGTCGACGGCGTGGTGGCGCGCTGGGGCCGCATCGATGCGCTGGTCAACAGCGCCGGCCACGGCCCGCGCGCCGGCGTGCTCGAATTGACCGACGAGCAGTGGCACACCGGTCTCGACGTCTATCTGATGAACGTGATCCGCCCGACGCGTCTCGTCGCGCCTCACATGCAAGCGCAGAAGTCGGGCGCGATCGTCAACATCTCCACCGCCTGGGCGTTCGAGCCGAGCGCGATGTTTCCGACCTCGGCGGTGTTCCGCGCCGGGCTCGCCGCGTTCACAAAACTGTTCACCGACAGCTACGCCGCCAGCAATGTGCGCATGAACAACGTGCTGCCGGGCTGGATCGACAGCCTGCCGGCAACCGACGAGCGCCGCCACAGCGTGCCGATGAAGCGCTACGGCAAAGCGGAAGAGATCGCCGCAACCATCAGCTTCCTCGTCTCCGACGGCGCGGGCTACATCACCGGCCAGAACATCCGCGTCGATGGCGGATTGATGCGGTCGATTTGAGGACTTGCCGAACGACCGGAAAGTGAAGCTAGCCGGCGTCGCGCTGAAATCGCCGCCCAGGGTGTAGAAGATGATGGCCCGGAAGAGTGTTGCGACGCAATCCAAGAAACGGCGCGAGATCGCTAAGTGCGCGACGTCGCGCGCTTTCGCCATACCCGCAAGTCAGCCATGACCTTTATGCTCGCGCCCAGCACCAGTGCGCACAGCGCAGCCTTCGACACCGTCTCCATCGTCCCCTCGACCAGCATGCCATGGATCACGCTGCCTGCGACGATGATCACCGCAAGCGACATATGGGCAAGGCGCCATGTTCGCGGTCGCAGTCGCAATCGCCGGCGCAGTGCCGCCAACAGCGCGACGGCGAAGATGGCCCACATGGCGATCACACCCCATGGGGAGAACGGCGTCGGCGATGAGAAGAGCAGGGCGTCGATCATGTCCGGCGGACTAGTGATCCAAAGGCCGGCGACATGGATCACCACCGCCGCGACCAGCGCGCCTCCAATCCAGTGGTGTGCTCGCCGTCCGCGATAAGCGGCCAGTCCCGGCAAGTATCCGCCAATCAGCAAGGGCTGAACGAGCGCAAGACCCAGCGCGATAATCCCTGCGAATCCCGCCAGGATGTAGACCGGACCGCGCCATGCGAGCAGTGGGCTCGCCGCTGCCGCGGCGATCGGCACGCAAACGGCGGCCACAAGGGCGGCCCAGATCAGGGTCGCCCGGGCCAGTCTCATCCTGTTTGATCCCAACCCAGTCAGGCCGGTTGAAGCACGAAATGCGCCTCAAGGCTGGTATCTTTTGCGCTCCGCATCACGGGACGCAGAAAGACGGTTTTGAATTCACCGCTGTCATAGGCGAGGTGACCATGCGGTTGGCCGAAGATCGGAATGATCTGCGGGATCTCGAGACGAAACGCCCCGTCCTTGTCGGTAAGCGTGGCGCCATGGCTCTGCGGCTCGTGCTCCTGCCCTTCGGTCGTGTGCGCCCAAATCTGGATGCGCTGCCCGGCAAGCGGAGCCCCGTCGCCGGCGCGGCGTACGGTGCCGCTCATCCAGAAGCCGCCTTTGCCGATCCGATCCACGATCGGCGCACCCTTACGGTAGTTGTTCGACCCGCCCGCCATCGAGTCTGTCGGTGCGAGGCCTTCAGCGCGGGCGGGTAGCAGCAGCCCGGCAACCCCGATTGCCAGGGCGGAGCCGCCAGCGGCGAGCAGGATGCGACGGTTGAACACGACGGTGGTCATGTGGATTCTTCCTCCTGGCGACCGTGCAATTGCTCCGTCCAAGCTACAACAACAGCCGCGAGGTGCCCAGCTGAGGGACGCGGAGGGCGCGATAGGTCGCAGAGTTGTGAATGGGCGTGGCGGCCGCTCGACCCGCGTCATTGGCGAAGCAAATCGATGCCTCCGTATATGCGGTGCGGTGGGATTGCGTCGGTTCGCGCGCAGTGATGGAATGCGGCGTCGACCTTCCGTCATGTGCCCGAGCCCGCAGCAACACCACTTGCGTCTACGCGCTGCGCGGCGCGCTCCAGGCCGCGCGCGTCATAATTGCGGCGACCTCTGATTGCGTTTGTCGTGATGACAAACTGAAAGCGCAGGGCTAGCCTTCCGTCAAATCAAAACATACGGGAGGAATGGCATGCCAGACGCAGCAGTTGCAGCACGCGCTTCAGACTCCACGCAGAGCGGAACCACGCAGCAAGTCGACGTTGCGGTGGTCGGCGCCGGCTTCGCCGGACTTTACCTGCTGCATCGATTGCGCAAGGCGGGCTTCTCGGCGGTTGCGCTCG
Organism: Bradyrhizobium sp. Mp19; assembly: GCF_029952935.1. Taxonomy (NCBI): domain Bacteria; kingdom Pseudomonadati; phylum Pseudomonadota; class Alphaproteobacteria; order Hyphomicrobiales; family Nitrobacteraceae; genus Bradyrhizobium; species Bradyrhizobium sp. Mp19. The sequence goes on from NZ_JASAUT010000029.1 coordinate 29,737, forward strand.
AAGAGGGCGCCGACGTCGGCGGCACCTGGTACTGGAATCGTTATCCCGGCGCGCGCTGCGACATCCAGACTATCGACTACAGCTACACCTTCGATCCCGAGCTCGATCAGGCCTGGACCTGGTCGGAGAAATACGCCACCCAGCCGGAAATCCTGCGCTATCTCGGCTTCGTCGCCGACCGCTACGATCTGCGTCGCGACATCAGGTTCGGCACCAAGGTCACGCAGGCGACCTGGAATGATGCGACCTCGCGCTGGCAGATCTCGACCAACAACGGCGCCAACGTCGCGTGCCGCTACTACATCATGGCGACCGGCTGCCTGTCCTCGCCGAAGCCGCCGGAGATCGACGGCGTCAAGGATTTCAAGGGCGAGATTTATTTCACCGGCCGCTGGCCGCATCAGGGCGTCGATCTCAAGGGCAAGCGCGTTGCCGTGATCGGCACCGGATCGTCGGGCATTCAGTCGATTCCTTTGATCGCCGAGCAGGCCGCGCAACTCACCGTGTTCCAGCGCACGCCGAATTTCGCATTGCCTGCGGGCAACGGCCCGGCGCCGGAGGATCGCAAGACGTATTTCGAGAGCGACCGCGCCGCCTATCGCGAGCAGGCGCGCCAGTCGATGGCCGGCGTGCCCTATCCGCAGCAGACCGTGGTGAGCTGGCAATTGAGCGACGCCGAACGCCGCGAGCGGTTCGAGAAGGCGTGGGCGGCGGGCGACCTCGTCCACATCCTGACCCAGCTCTGGGCCGACCAGGCGGTCGATGTCGACGGCAACAGACTGGTCGCCGATCTGATCCGCGAGAAGATCGGCGCCGTGGTCAAGGATCCCGAGACGGCGGCGGCGCTCGCCCCGCACGATCATCCGTTCGGCGCCAAGCGTCCCTGCCTCGATACCAATTACTACGCGACCTACAACCGTCCGAACGTGACGCTGGTGAATCTGCGGCAGGAGCCGATCAAGGGGATCACCGCCAGCGGCATCTTCACCAACGGACGCAAGTTCGATGTCGACGTCATCGTGTTCGCCACCGGCTTCGACGCGATGACCGGCGCGATCATGGCGGTGCATCCGATCTCCGGCCGTGGCGGCAAGTCGTTGTCGGATGTCTGGGCGCATGGACCGCAGACCTATCTCGGCGTCACCGTCGCGGGCTTCCCCAATCTGTTCATGATCACCGGTCCCGGCAGCCCGTCGGTGCTCTCGAACATGGCGGTCTCGATCGAGCAGCATGTCGACTGGGTGGTCGACCGCATCGCCGCGCTGCGCGACGCCGGCTTCACCACGATGGAAGCAACCGACACCGCGCAGGCCGGCTGGGAACGCCACATGGCCGATTGCGCGACGCTGACGCTGCATCGGCTCGCCAACACCTGGTACACAGGCGCCAACGTGCCCGGCAAGCCGCAGGGCGTGATGCCTTATACCGGCGGCGTCGGCCCGTATCGCAGCATCTGCAACGAGGTGGTCGGCCGCGGCATGCTCGGCTTCAAGCTCTCGGGTCCCGGCGTTGCCGAGCAATGCAATGACGGCGAGATCGTGCGCCTGCAGCCGGACGTGCGGCTGGTGCTGAATCTGCTCGGCGAGATGAACCTGCCGCCGCTCGAGACGATGGGGGCGCAGGGCGCGCGCGACTTCCTCACCGAGTTCAACAAGGGCCGTCCTGCCGGCCGCCCGGTCGGCGAGGTCGGCAGCGGCATGCTGCAGGGCGCGGACGGTCCGCTGCCGTACAAGCTCTACCGGCCGGCGACGCCGGGCCCGCATCCGATCGTGGTGTATTTCCACGGCGGCGGCTGGGTGCTCGGCGACGAGATGTCGGACGATCCGTTCTGCCGCGACCTGTGCCGGCGCACCGGCATGATCATCGTCAGCGTCGGCTATCGCCATGCGCCCGAGCATCGCTTCCCGGCCGCGGCCGAGGACGGCTATGCGGCGGCGCGCTGGATCGCGGCCCATAGCGCCGAGCTCGGCGGCAGGGCAGGGCCGCTGCTGGTCGCTGGCTGGAGCGCCGGCGGCAACATCGCGGCCGTCACCTGCCAGCTCGCGCGCGATCGCGGCGGGCCTGAGATCGCGGGCCAGCTCCTGATCTGTCCGGTCACCGACTCCACATTCGACCGGCCGTCCTATATCGACAACGCGGCCGGCTATTTCCTGACCCGCGGGCTGATGTACTGGTTCTGGGACCTGTACTGCTCGCCGGCCGACCGCACCGACCCGCGCGTCGCGCCGCTGCGCGGCAAGCTCGAAGGCCTGCCGCCGGCGTTCATCGCGACCAGCGAGTTCGACCCGCTGCGCGACGAGGGCATCGCCTATGGCGACGCGCTCGCCAAGGCCGGCGTCAAGGTCGAGCAGCTCAAGGCGCAGGGCCACTTCCACTCGTCGTTCGTGATGGTCGACGTCATCATCACCGGCGTTGCCGGCCGCGTGAAGATGGCGAAGGCGCTGCGGCGCTTCGCCGGCCTGCCCGAGGAGGTCGAGCAGGACAACGTCGCCGCGCCGGAGGTCAACGCGGCGGCGAATTAGATCGGGTTTGAATTGCAGCCGCGCTCCCTCTCCCGCTTGCGGGCACTTGCGGGGGAGGCGCGTTGCGAAAATATCGAAAACAACCCCATGCAAAGGAGCCGGCGGTGGCAGGCGTTCGACCAAGCCACTTGACGCGTCGGGCAACTCACGGATATATTTCTAATATGCCGAAATCATGCGGACGCACGCTCGCCTCAGCGTGCATATGGCATTTGCGTGCTTCCGTAACCGACGTTTCCACGTCGTTATGGCCAATAGCCATATGCGATAGCCCTGCGCTTGCGGGGGAGGTGCAGCAGTCTGCTGCGAGACCTTTCAACCTGACTTCATCCTGCGCTAACCGAGCTCGAACGTCGTGACGCCGAACACGCGATCAATCCGCAATGGCGGGATCGCGCCGGTATACATCCGCGCGGTCTCGAACACCGGTGACAGCCCGAGGTTTTGCGCCAAGGCGACGGCGTCGCGGTTGATCGCGGGGACGTCGAGGAAGATCTCGCCGCCGCCTGCGCTCGCGAGCAATGCCGACAGGATGGCCTCGGCGCCGGCACCGTCATCGGCAACGAGCGGGCCGATCTTGCGGCCGGTCCGGCAGGGGCGGATCACGCCCCAGCCGGCCAGCCTGCCGTCGCGCATCAGCGCGCGCCCGACATGTCCTGATGTATTGATCCAGGCGCGCAGGAAGGCGGGGCGCGGGGCCGGAAACACCGTGGCATCATCCGCCTCGATCAGCGCCATCGGTAGATCGGTCAGCGCGACCGTACTGTCGCTCGGCGCAGGCACCGCGGTGACCGTGCCGCCATAGCGCACATTGGCGTAAGCGAGCGCGAAGCCGGACTTCTGGTAGTTCGCCTGCTGCGCCACCACACCATCGAGCCCGATCACGCGCGGGCGCGCATGCGCGATGGCCGCATTCCAGATCTTCAGGCCGTGGCCGCGGCCGCGCAGGTCCGGGCGCACGATGTAGAAGCCGAGGAAGGAAAATTGCGTGCCGTAATTGACGCAGGAAATCACCGCGGCAGGCTCGCCATCGAGCTCGCCGATGAAGAAGCCCTGCGGGTCCTCGGCGGCAAAGCAGGCCGCATCGGCGAGACCGGGATTCCATCCCTCCGCGGCGGCCCAGTCGATCGCGAGCGCGATCTCGTCGGGCTGCATCGTGCGTATGATGATTTCGTTCATGGCCGATGATCTCTTCTCGCCGGTGTTGTTGATCGTGCACATCGATGGCGGGAGAGCAATCCCTTTGGGGCCTAAGGAATCTGCGTCCGTCATGCTGAGGAGGCCGCCAACAGGTCCGTGCAAGGTGCGGCGCCATGCTCAGGCGATCTGCAGGACGAGGCTGACCAGTTCGGGCTGGCGGTGCGTGCCGGTTTTGGCGAAGGCCGACTTCAACTGGTTGCGTGCCGTGTCACGAACGATTCCGAGCCGTTCGGCCGCGTCGGCGATCGAGAGGCCGCCCGCGAGCAGCGCCACCAGCCGCGCTTCTGCCGGCGTGAGGTCGAATGCCTGCGCGATCAAGCCGGGCTCCGGCATCGCGCGTGGCGTCAGATTGACGAAGACCAGCATCGCCCGCGCGCCGAGGAAGACGTTGCGTGCCGCACCGTCGACCGGCAACACGCGCAAGACCACCGGACCCTTGTGCGTACGGCGGATCAGGATTGGCTCGATTGGCAGTGCCGCGCGTTCGGGTGCGGCGCGGATCAGATCGACGACTTGATCAAACCGCGCCTGTGCCGCTCTGTCGCGCACGATCAGCCGGCGATCCCTGATCCTGATGTCCGCATCGAAGCCGGCATCGGCGGCTGCGTTGTGATCGATCACGAGGCCGGCGCGGTCGAGTACGGCGGCCGGCTGCCGCACCCGATCGAGGATACCGGTCATGGAGGCGAGCGCGATGCGGCCGACCACGGTCGACAGTGTCGCTGTCTCCGTCAGGCGCGGCCCCAGTTGCGCCAGTAGCCGCGTCTCGCGTGTCTCGAAAAGTCCCTCCTGTCCGGTGCGCTGCAACGTCAGCACCCACGGTGCGCTGTCGGCCCAGAAGCCGATGCCGGCGAACCATTTGAAGCCGAACGGATACAGCACCTCATTGTACATCGGATCCGACCGGATCTGCTCGGGCGTCAGCAAGTCCTGATCGGTGATCACTTCGCCGGCCATTGCTCGCGGAACGCCTGGCGCGCGCGAATCCTGCTCATGCCAGTTGTGTGCGAAGTAGAGCTGCACCATCTCTTCGGTCGACGCCGTGCGCGGCACGTCCGGTGTCCGCACGTCGCTTTGCAGCAGCACGGCGCCGGTTGCGCCCACCACTTCGCAGATCGACGTCATGATGTCGGTCCACGCCGTCGGGTCGACCACTGCGTCCCCCAGCCGCGCCATCACGCTGGACATTTGGTCTGGGTCGATATCCCCGTTCATGCAGGGAATTGTCGCGCGAGGTGGCGTCGCGCGACAAGCGCCAAGTTGCGGTCCTTCCAAAAGAAATAGTCGGATTGGATCATCACTCGCCGGTCTTGCGACGGCCGGGGATCAATCCGCCTGCTTCGGCCGGTACGCCGCGAAGAACACGCGCGTCGCGCTGTCGACGACGGTTGCGATCCGCTCCGGCGAGGGCGACGGCCTGGCCTGGAAGATGAACGCCTGAAACAGCGTCGCCTGGCACATCTGCATGAACTGCCAGGCCGCGAGCTGGTAGTCGTCGATCACGAGCTCGCCGAGCGCGGCGCGCGCCTCGAGATAGGCGGCGAAGCGGTCGACGGTGTGGGCGATGACGTGGGTGTAGAACCGGCTGCCGAGCTCGGGCATCCGCTCGGCGATCGCCATCACGGTGCGGATCGCCGAGCCGCCGCCGGGCCGGCACAACACCGCGACATAGGCGCGGCCGAATTCGGGAAGGGTGGTGTCGACGTCGCGCGCCGGATCGAAATTGAAGACGACCTTGCCCTGCTCGAGCTTTTCCTCCTCGACGATCGCCGCGAACAGCCCGGCCTTGTCGGGGAAATAGACGTAGAGTGTGCCTTTGGAGACGCCGGCGGCGCGCGCGATCTCGCCCATGCTCGCGCCGTCAAAGCCGAGCTCCAGGAACACCTTGCGGGCGCCGTCCAGGATCTGGCGGCGTTTCGACGATTCCTCCTCGCCGACGGACTGGAGGGAGGTTCGGGGCGCTGCAACCATTGATTTAGCTTCTCGGGAAAGAACTCAACCCAGAGTAGGAAAGGGAAGAATCGAAGCTTTATAATCTAACAGGCGGAATATAGATTGACCGAACCGTTCGGTCAATGGTATCTCAGGAGTGACGATGCGCCGCACGACCCTTATTCCGCCATCGCGCGCGTCAAGAATTTTTGTGGGGAGCCTCGGCTATGGCCGCAGCACGGGACCAGGCTGCACGCATTGTTCGTTCCGAGCCTGAGATGGCCGAGGACGCGGTCGCGCGCGATGCATCCGCCGATGTCGGCGAGCAGAGCCGTGCTGATGAAGCCAAGCGTCCCGCGGAGGCGCCGCCCGCTTCTGCGCCCGAGCAGCCGGCGGCTTCGCCCGCTGCGGCGCCAGCGCCGAAATCCGGCAAGCGCAAATTCGTGATGATGGGCGTGGTCGGCCTGCTCGCGCTCGCCGCCGCAAGCTATGCCGCCTATTATCTGATGGTCGGGCGCTTCTACGTCTCGACCGACGATGCCTATGTCCGCGCCAACAACTCCATGCTCGGCGCGCGCGTCGCGGGGCATATCGCGGCGATCCTGCCCGGCGACAACGCGCTGGTGCGCGCGGGCAACGTGATCTTCCGGATCGATGACGGCGACTACCGTATCGCGGTCGACGCCGCGCGCACCCGGATCGCGACCCAGCAGGCGACGATCGAGCGCATCGGCCGCCAGGTTGCGGCGGCGGTGAGTTCGGTCGAGCAGGCTCAGGCGCAACTCGTGTCGGCGCAAGCCGGCCTGAAGCGCGCCGATCTCGATTTCGACCGCCAGCAGGCGCTCAGCACCAAGGGTTTTGCCTCGCGCGCCACCTTCGAAGTCTCGGAGGCCGGCCGCGACCAGGGCGCGGCCAGCGTGCGATCCGCGCAGGCGGCCTATGATGCCGCCAAGGACAATGTCGAGGTGACCAAGGCGCAGCAGGCCGAGGCCCGCGCCCAGCTCGCCGAATTGCAGACCCAGCTCGCCAAGGCCGAGCGCGATCTCGAATTCACCAATGTCCGTGCGCCGGTCGACGGCACCTTCTCCAACCGCCTGGTCAACACCGGCGACTATATCAATGTCGGTCAGCGGCTCGGCAACGTGGTGCCGCTCGACGGCGTCTACATTGACGCCAACTATAAGGAGACCCAGCTCAAGCGCATCCGCACCGGGCAGCGCGTGACGATCAAGGTCGACGCCTACGGCTTCCGCAAGTTCACCGGCCTCGTCGACAGCATTTCGCCGGCGGCTGGCTCGGTGTTCACGCTGCTGCCGCCCGACAACGCCACCGGCAACTTCACCAAGATCGTGCAGCGCCTGCCGGTCCGCATCCGCGTGCCTGCCAGCGTCGCCAGGCAGGGCCTCTTGCGCGCCGGCATGTCGGTCTACACCACCGTCGACACCCGCGAGGGCGCGGCGGATGCCGATGCCGAAACCGATCTCGACGCGCCGATGATGATCCATCCGCAGTGATGTCTTGAGAGCAGGCGGCATATGACGTCTGATCGGAGAATTGCCGCATCAACTGTCCACCTCTCCCCTTGTGGGAGAGGTCGGATTGCATCGCCAGATGCAATCCGGGTGAGGGGTTCCGGCCTCTCGTGGGACCTGCGGCCCTCACCCGCGCCTTCGGCGCGACCTCTCCCCAACGGGGAGAGGTGTTAGGAAGCAGCGAGCTCATAGCCCATGGCCGATACGACCACTGCTTCGCCCTCGATGATGACCGGCGCCTCGGAGTCGGAGCGCCTCCAGCCGAAACGGGTGGTTGCCTTCATCATCATGGTGTTCGGCATGTTCATGTCGATCCTGGACATCCAGATCGTCTCGGCCTCGCTGTCCGAGATCCAGGCCGGCCTGTCGGCCTCTTCGACCGAAGTGTCGTGGGTGCAGACCGCCTATCTGATCGCCGAAGTGATCGCGATTCCCTTGTCCGGATTCCTGTCGCGCGCGCTCGGCACAAGGCTGTTGTTTGCGATCTCGGCGTTCGGCTTCACCGCCTCGAGCCTGCTGTGCGGCTTCGCCTCCTCGATCGAGCAGATGATCCTGTGGCGCGCGCTGCAGGGCTTTCTTGGCGCCGGCATGATCCCGACGGTGTTCGCCTCGGCCTACACAATCTTCCCGCGCACCAAGTTCCACATCGTGGCGCCGATCATCGGCCTCGTCGCGACGCTTGCGCCGACGGTTGGACCGACGGTCGGCGGCTACATCACCGATCTGATGTCGTGGCACTGGCTGTTCTTTATCAACATCGTGCCTGGCGTCATCATCACGGCGGGCGTGCTGGCACTGGTCGATTTCGACCAGCCGAACTTCGCGCTGCTCGAGCGCTTCGACTGGTGGGGCCTGATCTTCATGGCCGGCTTCCTCGGCTCGCTCGAATATGTGCTGGAGGAAGGTCCGCAGTATGAGTGGCTGCAGGACACCTCGGTCGCGGTCTGCGCCGCGATCGGCTTCGTCTCGGCGGTCGCGTTCTTCTGGCGCGTCCTGACCGCGGAGGAGCCGATCGTCGATCTCTACGCCTTCTCCAACCGCAACTTCGCGGTCGGCTGCGTGCTGCAGTTCTGCATCGGCATCGGGCTCTACGGCCTGACTTACGTCTATCCGCGCTATCTCGCCGAGATCCGCGGCTACAGCGCGCTGATGATCGGCGAGACCATGTTCGTCTCCGGCGTCACCATGTTCTTCATGGCGCCCGTGGTCGGGCGGCTGATGCAGAAGGTCGATTTGCGCTATATCATCGCCTTCGGTCTCGTGACCTTCGCGCTCGGCTCCTGGCAGATGACCTGGATCACCCGCGACTATGATTTCTACGAGCTGCTGCTGCCGCAGATCCTGCGCGGCATCGGCATGATGTGCGCGATGGTGCCGACCAACAACATCGCGCTCGCGACATTGCCGCAGGACCGCGTCAAGAACGCCTCCGGCCTGTTCAACCTGATGCGCAACCTCGGCGGCGCGGTGGGGCTCGCCGTCATCAACCAGGTGCTCAACGACCGCACCGATCTGCACATCTCGCGGCTGCATGACCGCGTAACCTGGGGTAACACCACCGCGGTCGAGACCCTCAACATGTTCACCCAGCGCATGCAGGGCATGGGCGATTCCGCCATCATGGCGATGAAGCAGCTTTCTCAGATCGTGCACCGCCAAGCCGCGGTGATGGGCTATGGCGACGCTTTCTTCATGCTGTCGCTGTTCTATGTCGCGCTCAGCCTTCTGGTGCTGTTCGTCAACAAGCCGCCGTCGATGACCGCGAGCGGCGGCGACGCGCATTAGGTGGTGTCATTTGTTCTTCGTAGCCCGCATGAGCGAAGCGACATGCGGGACCGATCTCAGCAGTTCATCACCAAACGTGACGCGGCCCCGGATATCGCTTCGCTCATCCGGGCTACGAAAGTGTGCCGCTGTCGCGGGCTGAGCGCATCGGATTCGCGCGCGGGCTGCGCCCGGTCGCGTGAATAGCTGATATCGTCGACACATTGACGCACTCACGCCGAAGTTACCTTGCCAATCGCGCGTGATGCATTTATAAGCAGCGCTTCCTTACTCGAACCGGGGAGATGCGCATGAAGTCGCTTATTTCGCAGATCGCGCGCCCGCGTTCGACGGTGCTGGACGCCTTTACGCGTTAGCTCCCGGCGCTGATCGGGCCTGATCCCCGATCAGCAAAACTTCCCAACGATTTATCGACAATTTCCAGCGGCGCTCGCGGTCGGATTCCGTCCGCACGTCGCCTCAGATGGAGCCGGCACGCGCTGCAAAAGCGTGGCCGGAATGTGCCATGACCTCTCTGACGACCCAGCGGCCGGCTGCGATCCGGATCGTGCTTCCCTTTGTCTTCCGCCATTGGCTGGAACAGCCGCTCCGTGCCTCCGCGGTGACGGCGGGATTCCTCGGCGCAACCGCGGCCGACCTGTTCATGCCGGTGTTTTCCGGCCATCTGGTCGACGCGCTGACCGCGGGCGCCACCGATGCCGCCGCGCGCCATGCGGCGATGCTGGCGTTCGGCGCCATCGTCGGCCTCGGCGCGCTGTCGCTGGTGCTGCGGCTGGTCGGTATCCAGACCATCGTGCCGTTCACGCTGAAGACGATGTCCGATGTCGGGCAGCAGGCCTTCATGCGGGTGCAGCGCTTCTCCACCGACTGGCACGCCAATTCGTTCGCCGGCTCCACCGTGCGCAAGATCACGCGCGGCATGTGGGCGCTCGATTTGCTCAACGACACCATCCTGATGGCGCTGCTGCCGTCGGCCGTGGTGCTGGTCGGCTCGATGATCCTGCTCGGCGTGCATTGGCCGCAGCTCGGCGCGGTGATCGCGGTTGGCTCGGTGATCTATGTCGCGATGACCATGGTGTTCCAGGTGCGCTACGTGGCGCCTGCCGCGCGCGTTTCCAATGCGTGGGACACCAAGGTCGGCGGCACGCTGGCCGACGCCTTGACCTGCAACGCGGTGGTGAAGTCGTTCGGTGCGGAGACGCGCGAGGACATGCGGCTCGATGGCGTCATCAGCCGCTGGCGCCGGCGGGTGCGGCGGACCTGGTTCCGCTACAACCACACCTCGACGGCGCAGCTCGTGGTGCTGCTGTGCTTCCGCGCCTCGGTGATCGGCGGTGCGATCCTGCTGTGGGCGCAGGGCCGCGCCACGCCGGGCGACGTCACCTATGTGCTGACCAGCTACTACATCATCCACGCGTACTTGCGGGATGTCGGCATGCACATCAACAATTTGCAGCGTTCGGTGAACGACATGGAGGAACTGGTGCAGATCCATGGCGAGCCGCTCGGCATTGTCGATGCGGATGACGCTGGGACGATCGACATCCAGGGCGGCCGCATCGTGTTCGACGACGTCACGTTCCACTATGGCGGCCATCGCCGGCCGCTCTATGACGGGCTGTCGGTCGACATCGACGCCGGCGAGCGGGTCGGCCTGGTCGGGCGCTCCGGCTCCGGCAAGACGACCTTCGTCAAGCTGGTGCAGCGGCTCTACGACGTCTCCGCTGGCCGGATCCTGATCGACGGTCAGGACATCGCCAGGCCGACGCAGCAATCGCTGCGCAGCCAGATCGCGATCGTGCAGCAGGAGCCGATCCTGTTCCACCGCACGCTGGCGGAGAACATCGCCTATGGCCGGCCGGGCGCCGGCATGGAGGCGATCGAGCAGGCGGCGCGGCTTGCCAATGCGCACGACTTCATCATGCGGCTGCCGAAGGGCTACGGCACGCTGGTGGGCGAGCGCGGCGTCAAGCTGTCGGGCGGCGAGCGGCAGCGCGTGGCGCTGGCGCGCGCCTTCCTGGCGGATGCGCCGATCCTGATCCTGGACGAGGCGACCTCGAGCCTCGATTCGGAATCCGAGGCGCTGATCCAGCAGGCGATGGAACGGCTGATGAAGGGGCGGACCTCGATCGTGATCGCGCACCGTCTCTCAACGGTGCGCAGCATGGATCGCATCCTGGTGTTCGACCGCGGCGAGATCGTCGAGCAGGGCACGCACGAGGTGCTGGCCGCGCGTCCCGGCGGCATCTATCGCGGCCTGTTCGAGCGCCAGGCGACCGAGTTCGGCCAGGCCGCGGCTGAGTGAGCGATGACGCGTGGCTGGAGCGTCGGTTCTGATTGGATCAGAACCGACGCTCTCGCATCGCCCGCGCTATTTCGGCGCCAGCCCGTTCCACACCAGCGCGACGCCGGACAGGAACAACAGCAGCAGCACGACGTCGGAGAAATTGCGGTCGCTGAGCGCGTGATAGAGCCGCGCGCCGAGCCAGGCGCCGAGCAGCGTCCCCGGAAACGCGCACGCCACCAGCCAGATCAGCTCGGGCTTCACAAGGCCGCTTGCGATCTGCACGCAAAGCGCGGCCGCCAGGATCGTGAAGTTGAAGATCTGGAACACGCCGCGGCGCTGCTGCTTGCCCCAGCCGCGCACGCTGGCCCACAGGATCGGCAGCGGGCCGGACAGTCCCGCGAGGCCGCCGAGGATGCCGCCGGCAAAGCCGATCGCGCCGTCGGCCCATTTGCCGCCGAAGGCGATCGACATCGGCTTGCGTTGCAGGAACAGCGCGGTCGGAAACACCAGCAGGAAGACGCCGATCGTCAGCTTGAAGACTTCAGGATCGGCCCGCGCGATCAGCAGGATGCCGATCGGCACGCCCGCGAGGCCTGCGATGACGAACGGCCAGACCAGGCGAAAATCGATGCTCTTCCAGATCGACGGCAGCGTCGAGAGCTGCGCGATGACCGAGCAGACCAGCACCAGCGGCACCGCGAGTGTCGGCGGCAGCACATAGAGCCAGATGCCGAGCGCCATCAGCGCCGTGCCGAAGCCGGCAAGGCCGGAGACGAAACCGCCGGCAAGCGCGCCGAAGAACAGGATCGCATAGCTTGCCGGCGTCATCCTCATCTCGTTCTTATGATCGTTGCCGGGACGTTTACACGACGCAAGCTGTCGGTACACTTCAAAATCGCGGCTCATCAACGATAATCGGAACGGAAGCATCCCATGACTGCGAACTCGCAAAAAACCTTTCTGGTCTGTCACGGCGCCTGGTCGGCAGGCTGGGCATGGAAGAAGATGCATCCCCTGATGCAGGCCGCCGGGCATCGGCTGGTCACGCCGAGCTACACCGGGCTCGGTGAGCGCGCGCACCTTGCGCATCAGGGACTCGACCTCGAAGCGCATATCCAGGATGTGCTCAGCGTCATCAGTTACGAAGACCTGCACGACATCGTGCTGATCGGGCACTCCTATGGCGGCATGGTCGCGACCGGCGTCGCCGACCGGGTGCGCGAGCGCGTCGCGCAGATGATCTACATCGACGCCTTCGTGCCGCGCGACGGCCAATCGCTGTTCGATCTCAACGAAGGGGCCATCGAGACGATGCGTGAGCTCGCGAGCGACGGCGACGGCTGGCGTATTCCGCCGATGCCGGTGCCGCCGGACACGTCCGCCGCCGACGTCGCATGGCTGGCCGCGCGGCGCGTCGACATGCCGATCAAATGCTTCGAGCAGAAATTGAGATTGAAGCACGGCGAGACGAGCCTGCCGCGCAGCTACGTCTACGCCACCCGCGCCACGCAGGCCGACACATTCCGCCAGTTCGCCAGGCGCATCAAGAACGAAGCCGGCTGGCGCTATTTCGAGATCGACGCCAGCCATTCGCCGAACGTCACCGCGCCGGAGGCACTGATGGCGATGCTGCAGGAGATCGTCTCGTGATGAGCCGTCGTACCGTACAACGCGCAGCATCGAGGCGTCGCGGGTAACGCGGCGATTTCCAGCTATCCTTCCGAAGGATCGCGCACTTCGCCGATCTTATGGACTGCGACATTGATAGACATGCCGAGGTAATCGGCGGGATCGCCGAACCACGAGCCGGCCAGCGGAACAGCCTGGCCCGGATGCCGCGCAATGGCCACCGGGATGAGGTCAAAGCCGCTGCTGAGGCAGTTGGTCGGGTCATAATCGAGCCAGCCGGCGCCGGGAAGGAACACCTGCACCCATGCGTGCGTCGCGCCGGAGCCGGTCATCCCCACGTCGCCGCCATCGAGCGCCGCGTCGTACAGATAGCCGCTGACGAAGCGGGATGCGAAGCCGAGCCGGCGCAGCGTCTCGATCATCAGCCAGGCAAAGTCCCGGCAGGTGCCCGATTTGGTGCGCAGCGTCTCGTTCGGAGATTGGGTGCCTTCCGCATCTCTCCCGCGATAGCTGAACCCGCTGCGAAACGTCTCCAGCATCCGGTGCAGCACGTCGATGGTGCGATCCTGATCGCCGGCAACGAAGCTTTTGGTCCACGCCGCAAGGCTGCCGTCCGGATCTTCGGTGTGCGGACGCAGGTAACCGGAAAGGTCGGTCCACTCGTCCGGGGTATACTGCACGGGGACTTCGTCAGCCCGGGACTCCAGCGGAAACGCCTCGATCCCCTTGATGCCGAAATAGATGCCGCGAACCTTGAACGTGAATGTCAGCTCGCTGCCCGGTGCGTTGAATTCAATCACCGTGACGGCATTGGAGCGGGAGTCGGTGACCCAATGCACCTTCGACGGCACGCTCGTGCGTGCGGACCAGCTGAGCAGGCGGGTCGAGGCGCCACGCCGCGGCAGGAACATCGCCCGGTGCGTCCCGAACGTGACCGGCTTTGAATAGCGATAGGTCGTGGTGTGCGTGATTTCGCCAATGATCGCCATGCCCTGGTCCGCTTAGCGACGTGTGCAGCACGGCGGCCGCGCCATGCCAAGTCATATCAAGTCATGTCAAGTCCGCCTCCACTGCCGGATACAATGGGTTGGGCCGGGAGAACGTTGATCTATCTCAATGGTCGCGGGTTCGTTTTGGACGTGGATGCGTGAATTAACCAAATGGAGCGATGGAAATGGGCATCCTCTGGACGATCATCATTGGATTTATCGTAGGAGTAGTCGCGAAGTTCATTATGCCCGGCAACAAATCCGAGCCCACCGGATTCATTCTGACCACGGTCTTGGGAATCGTCGGCGCGTTTGTCGCGACCTATCTCGGTCAAGCCGTGGGATGGTATCGGTTCGGGGAGGGTGCAGGCTTCATCGGCAGTGTCGTCGGCGCAGTCATCCTGCTTTTTGCGTACGGGCTTTTCACTGGCCGCGAAGGGCGTGCTTGATTGCGACCAGCGTTGCCGACGGCGAGCGCGATTGCGCAAATGCACCCGATCGTCTTGTGATGAGCGAATTGGCGAAGCCTTCCGCACCGGCGGCGCTGTTCGGCGGCCGTTGATGATGGGAGGCGACTTCTCGTTCGGTCAGATCCGCAGCCGCGCCATGGACCCGCAGGTGCGGGCTCTCCGCCATGTGGCGCGGCCCGCACGCATGCCGTGCGATCAGTCGGCGCTGGCCTTTTCCTGCATCGTCGCCTGCAGTTTCTTGATGTCCGCGGGCGTGAGTTGCGGACGATCGACCTTGATCGTCAACTTGTTGAGCTTGGCGGTCAGCGGGAACGGCGGCTTGTAGTCTGCGTCGTTCACGCCGGTGAGCGTGTCGGAGCCGACGTCGAAGCTCTCATCCCATTGCAGGATCATCGGCAGGGTCTTCTGCATTCGCTTCGTGGCGACTTCCTTGCCGTCTACCCTCAGCGTGCCGGTGCCGGGCTGTGCCAGGCCGCTGAAGTTGTTGTACTGCAGCGTGCCAGCACCGATGCCTTCGTATTTGAAATCAAACTCGACCGTGTGTCGGCCTGGCGACAGTGCGTCCGGACCTTCCCACTTGATGCGTTCGAGGTCGACCATGTTCCATAGGAATACAGGCCTGCCCTGCAGCAGGTAGAAGCCATAGCCGGCGAAGCGGCCTCCGGAGGTCAGGATCATGCCCTCGGCGCCGCCTTGCGGCACGTCGATGTCGGCGGTGATCGTGTACGAGGTATTGAGCAGCGCCGGCGAATCCCCCTGCGGCAATCCCGTCATCGGCCGCGTGTACACGAATTCCTTGCGGCCGGCGGTGATGTTCGGGCGCGGCGCGATCATGCGCGCCGCCACCGACGCATCCATCGGGAAGACCTGGTACTTCTTGGCTTCCGCAACGAACTTCTGCCGCATCTCCTTTACCTTTTGCGGGTTCTGCGCCGCGATGTCGTCGGTCTGGCTGAAGTCCTTGTTCAGGTTGTAGAGCTGGAAGACCTGGTTGTTGAGCGGATCCGGGTTCGCCGGACCGAACGCCTCCCACGGTGCACGGTTGACCTTGGTGGACAGCATCCAACCGTCGTCATAGAGCGCCCACTGGCCCATCATCTCGAAGTACTGGGTCTTGTGGCGGGACGCGATCTTGGCGTTCGCCTTGTCGAAGGTGTAGGCAAAGCTCGTGCCTTCGATCGGCGCCTGCTTGATGCCGTCCACCATTTCCGGCGGTCGGATACTGGCGGCTTCGAGGATCGTCGGCACGACGTCGATCATGTGGACAAACTGCTCGCGCAAAGCGCCCTTGTCCTTAATGCGGGCCGGCCATGACACCACCATGTTCTGATTGATGCCGCCGAGCCGCGAGGCGTTCTGCTTGAACCAGTCGAACGGGGTATCAAATGCCCATGACCAGCCAGCCGACATGTGGTTGTAGGTCTGTTCGGTGCCCCAGACGTCGTAGAATTTCATCTGCACGTCTGCCGGCAGCTCGTTCAGGCCGTTGAAGAACGCAACTTCGTTTGGCGTGCCGAGCGGCCCGCCTTCTGCGCTGGTGCCGTTATCGCCGTTGATGTAGATGACGAGCGTGTTGTCGAGCCGGCCGAGCTCCTGGAATTGCTGGATCACGCGGCCAATCTCGTGGTCGCTATAGGCGGCGTAGGCGGCAAAGACCTCGACCTGGCGGATGAAGAGCTTTTTCTCCACGGGGCTCAACTGGTCCCACGGCTTCAGCATCTCCTTGGGCCATGGTGCCAGCTTGGTGTCCTTCGGAACGACGCCGAGCCGCTTCTGGTTCTCCAGGATGCGCTCGCGCACCTTCTCGTAGCCGTCGTCGAACAGGTGCATCGCGCTGATCTTGTCCACCCACTCCTTGGTCGGGTGATGCGGCGCATGCGTCGCGCCCGGCGCATATTTGATGAAGAGCGGCTTCGACGGATCGGTCTGGTGCATCCGTGTCATCCAATCGATGGCGTCGTCGGCCATCGCGGTGACGAGGTTCCAGGTGCCGGGCGGCTTGCCCTGGAACGGATAGATCTGCGTCGTGTTGCGGAAGAGATTCGGCTCCCACTGGTTGGCGTCGCCTCCGACGAAGCCATAGAAATACTCGAAGCCCATGCCGATCGGCCATTGGTCGAACGGGCCGACCTGGCTCGCCGTGTAGACCGGCGTGTTGTGGTCCTTGCCGAACCAGGACGTGCCGTAGCCATTGTCGAGCAGGATCCGTCCGATCGTCGCCTTGTCCTTGCCAATGATGCTGTTGTAACCCGGGAAGCCAGTCGACTGCTCGGAGATTACGCCGAAGCCGGCGGAATGGTGATTGCGTCCGGTGATCAGAGCCGCGCGGGTCGGCGAGCAGAGCGCGGTGGAGAAGACGCGGTTGTAGCGCAGGCCCTCATTGGCGATGCGGTCCATCGTCGGCGTCGGGATGACGCCGCCAAAGGTGCTCGGCACGCCGAAACCGGCGTCGTCGGTGATGATCAGGAGCACGTTCGGTGCGTCCCTGGGCGGGACGACACGCGACGGCCACCACGGCTTCGACTGCAGGGCGCCGTCCTTGATAACGCCGCCGAACTTGGGATCGGGTGGCGGAAGCTGCCTTCCGTCGATTGCTGTCGTGGCGCTGGGTGAACCGGGCGCAGCGGTGCTTTGCTGGGCTAGCGCCGAAGTGGAGATGAGCAATCCAAGGGTAAGAGCCGACACAGCTTTCGGGCAATGCATGGTGACGCTCCCAATTCAAAAAATATGGGCAGCGTCACCTGTCATGGCCGTCGCAACATTGATGTACATCAAGCGCGGAAAGCGCGGGCGAGGACTGGAGCGATCCCGACCAGGTCAGCGGCATTGACCAATGCCGGTGAAACGCCGCGCCCTGTCCGCTTCAGCATGCGGCAGGCCGCGGGCAACGGCGACGGCTGGCGCATCCCGCCGATGCCGACGCCGCGTTGGAATCAATCAGGCGCGCTTGTTGCCCGGGTCACGCACCGCGCGCGTCGCGGACGGCCTGAGCGACCTTTGTCGCCTGCGACACTCGTCCGATCTTCGCGCCTGCAATGATCTTTCGTCGGCGTTCGCTTGGCTTCGGCGCCATGCCGTCGCCCGCGGTGGCTCCAGCCGAGGGACGCGTTGTGAAGTTCGCCGCCCGGTGCAGTGCGAGGGCCTTTCGCGCCGCTTCGACATGTGCCGTCCGGGCCGCCAAATTGTGCTGACGCCTCAGCTCCGTGTTCACCCGTTTCAGCGCCGCTGCGAAGACCTGCTTACGCTCTGAAGCGTGCTTGGCGGTTCCCGGAAAGCTCGTCCCGCGAGCCTCGGCCTTTCCGCGGCTCTCTCGTTGCTTTTGTCGACCGACCGTTCGCTCCTTGTCGCGCATCTTGCGCAAGCGGGGTCGCATGGCCTCGAGCTCAGCCACCTCGACGCTGTAGATGGCGGGATGATGCGTCAGGCGGATCGCCTCATATTCTTCATGGCTGAGGATGCTGCGTTCGAACTTGCAGGCGACCGACATTCCTATTCCTCCTTTTGATCTTCTTGAATCTCGGGGCAGAAGGACACGTCCAGCTCTGGCGGATCATAGCTGCAATGCCGCCGGATGGCCAATCTGCCGCTATGCAAATCCGGCCAGCGCTTCGATCGCAGTGATCGATTGCCTTGCCATAGCGTCAAGGCACGGTGGCTCCTACTTTGGGCTCCTACTTTTCTGCTTCGTCGTCCTTGAGACGAATCCCCTCGGTCCGCAGAGCCGCAAAGAGAGCCGCGATATCTTCAGGCTCCATATTGTTGGGGCACATCCCGTTCAGTTGCTCGGTCGTGATCGAGCCGCTGCTCCTGGCGATGTCTCTTGCCTTCGCCATGATCTTCTGAAGGTCCATCTGTGTTCCTCCGCGAGGGATAAACTCTACGCCCGCCACCCATGCATGTCGCCTTCTAAGAAACGCGAGCCTGTGGCTGCACTGAAGGATCGCGGCTCGCTTCGCTTCGAGTTGAGACAATTTCGTTCGAAGTTCGCCATCGGAATTGGACAGCGACCGCAACTTTGTCTCGCATGTTCGGTTAAACTGCGACATAATCAGCGTCTCGCGTGCTGGTGAGCATGGATTCATGAACCGCAGCCCCGTGCTCGTAGACCTGGCGCTTCAAGGTGGGGGATCGCACGGTGCGTTCACGTGGGGTGTCCTGGATCGGCTTCTCGAAGAGCCATGGTTTCAGATTGCGGGCATATCCGGGACATCGGCCGGAGCGATGAACGCAGCCGTGCTGGCGGATGGTTGGACCGCGGGCGGCGCTGCCGGTGCACGCGAAGCGCTTGAAAAATATTGGCGAAGCGTCTCGCGCGCCGCCGCATTCAGTCCGTTGCAACGGTCGCCGCTCGACCGCCTGATGGGACGCTGGTCGCTTGACAGCTCCCCGGCCTATCTCTTCACCGATTTGATGTCGCGGATGCTTTCACCCTACGACCTCAATCCTCTTGGCTTCAATCCGCTCCGCGACATACTGAACGACAGTATCGATTTCGAGCGTCTTGCACGCGCGCCGATCAAGCTCTTCATAACCGCCACGCGCGTGCGTACGGGCCGCGGACGGATTTTTCGCAACGCGGAGATTACCGCGGATGTCCTGCTTGCGTCGGCTTGCCTGCCAACGATGTTTCGCGCGATCGAGATCGATGGCGAACCCTATTGGGACGGCGGCTATGCGGGTAATCCCACCATTACGCCGCTCGTCCGCGAGACCGACGCGCGCGACACCGTCGTCGTCCAGATCAACCCGACCGAGCGTCCGGAGCAGCCGCGCACGGCCGCTGACATTCTCAACCGGCTTAACGAGATCTCATTCAACTCGCCGCTGGCAAAGGAGTTGCGGATGATCGCATTGCTTCGCCAGGTCGCCGACCCCGGTACCGGGGAAGGCGCCCGCTGGGCGCAGATGAAGACGCACCGGATCAAGAGCGACATGCTTGCGACGTTCGGTTCGTCTTCCAAGCTTAATGCCGAATGGGCGTTTGTGGCCAAGCTGCACGAGGAAGGGCGGCGAGCTGCCGGCGAATTCCTCGACGCGCATGGCGCCGATCTCGGTGAGCGTTCGACGGCGGATCTCGATATTCTGCTGGCGGAGTGCTGAGACGATGGGTCTTCTCGGCATTCTCGTCGGGCTTGGACTGCTGGTCTGTCTTGCTTTCCGCGGTTGGAGCGTGCTGCTGCTCGCGCCGCTCTGTGCGCTGGTGGCCGCAGCCTTCGGTGGCGAACCGCTGCTTGCCAACTGGACGCAGACCTTTATGGGTAGTGCGTCGGAGTTTCTCGCGCAGTTCTTTCCTATTTTTCTGCTTGGCGCCGTGTTCGGAAAGCTGATGGATGACAGCGGCGCGGTCGCTGCGGTCGCGGGCTTCATCTCCCGGTGCCTGGGCGAACGCCGGATCATCCTCGCGGTCGTGCTCGCAGGCGCACTGGTCACATACGGCGGCGTCAGCCTGTTCGTCGCCTTCTTTGTCATCGTTCCGATGGCGCAGTCGCTGTTTCGCACGGCGGGGATTCCACGTCGTCTGGTACCGGCGGCGGTCATTCTCGGGACTTCGACCTTCACCATGTCGGCGCTGCCGGGCACGCCGTCGATACAGAATGCGATACCGATGCCTTTCTTCGGCACGACCCCCTTTGCCGCACCGGGCCTCGGCGCTGTCGCGTCGATCATCATGCTGGGCGTCGGGCTGTGGTGGCTTCTTCGCGCGGAGAAAGCAGCGCATCGGGCAAAAGAGGGTTATGGCGACGAGCCGCCGGTTCCGGCGGATGCCGCCGACGATGAGCTGTTGCGCGAGCGGGCTACGACGGCGCGAGAATTCGACCCGGCGGAGCTCCGCCACGGATATCACAGCAGCGCCGCTGTCCCGATTTTCAACGCCATCCTTCCCCTGATCGTCGTCGTCGCCGTCAATCTGGTGATGTCGCTCGTTGTGCTGCCTCGGCTTGATTTCTCGTTCCTGGCCGAACAGCGGTGGGGCAATACATCGCTGGCGGCCGTGGCCGGTGTCTGGTCGGTTGTCGTGGCGTTGGCGGGAGCGATCGTGACGGTCATCCTCTGCAACTGGACGCGGTTGCCCGCACTACGACGAACCATGGATGCGGGTGCCAACGCGTCGGTCTTGCCGGCCCTGAGCGTCGCTAGCCTTGTCGGATTCGGCGCCGTTATCGCCTCGCTTCCCGCTTTCGGCGTGGTGCGGGACTGGGTGTTGCAAATTGAGGGCGGCCCATTGGTGTCGCTCGCGGTCGCGACGAACATCCTTGCCGCGCTGACGGGGTCGGCTTCCGGCGGCTTGACGATCGCGCTCGATGCGTTGGGCCAGACTTATATGCGCCTTGCCGCGGAGGCGGGTATTGACCCCGGCCTTTTGCATCGCGTCGCGGTGATCGGCTCGGGAACGCTGGACATTTTGCCTCACAACGGCGCGGTCGTTAGCCTGCTTGCGATCTGCGGGCTCAAGCATCGCGACAGCTATCTCGACATTGTCATGGTCGGGATTGCGAGTTCCGTTATCGCGCTCGTAGCGGTGATTGCGATCGGCACCGCTTTCGGGTCGTTCTGACGCAAGGGTGATGGTCGGCGCTGCCGGCCGCAAGGCGAGCCTGGCTGGAATGACGGTCATCTGAAAATGGCGAGGGGCCCGGCGCATCACGCCGAGCCCCTCATTGGTAGAAGCATCAGCCGGCCTGTAAGCCGGGTTCTGTAGGGCACCATTCTTGCGAATGATGCGCGACGGCCATTCCTCTGGGACAAGGTTTGCACCTTGCCTCGGGCAACCTACCCGGACAGCGGGCCTGACATCGCCCTGCGGTGTTATCGCGCATGCGCGAACTAACCGCGTTGCCGTCCCTATTCGGTTTTGCTCCCGGTGTGGTTTGCCATGCCGTCTCCGTTGCCGGAAACGCGGTGCGCTCTTACCGCACCTTTTCACCCTTACTTCCTCCGAGGAGGGAGCGGTTCGTTCTCTGTGGCACTTTCCCTGGGGTCGCCCCCGCCGGATGTTATCCGGCACCGCATGTCGATGGAGCCCGGACTTTCCTCCCCCGCGGCCTTTCGGCGCTTGCGGGAGCGGCCGTCCGGCCGACTGACGGCGTACGCATGCGGGCTTTGGCCGTCCGCGTCAAGCGATTGCGATGGTTAATCCTTGGCTTGGCGCCCGCCCGGTCCTCGATTTTGACATTCGCAGAGGAGGAGCCTTTGATATCGATTTGATCGATTCAAAGGTCGAGGCGCCATGGATACCGAACTGGCCCGGACGTTCCTGACGGTGGTGAGCGCCGGCAACTTCATCACCGCGGCGGAGCGGCTGCATGTCAGCCAGTCGACCGTCAGCACCCGCATCCACACCCTCGAGCAGCAGCTCGGCTGCGTGCTGTTCGTGCGCAACAAGGCCGGCACCACGCTGACGCCGGCGGGCCGGCAGTTTCAGCGCCACGCCTCGGTGCTGGTCCGCACCGTCGAACAGGCGCGCCATGACGTCGGAATCCCCAAGGGGTTTTCCGCGACGCTGGTGGTCGGCGGCCGCATCGGACTTTGGGAAGAGTATCTGCTGCGCTGGCTGCCGCTGATGACGCGCGCGCATCCCGACATCTCGATCCGCGCCGAGAGCGCGCTCGAGCCCGAGCTGATGCAGGGGCTGGTCGAGGGACGCATCGACATCGGCGTGATGTACACGCCGCAGAGCCGCCCCGGCCTCAAGGTCGAGCAGCTGTTCGAGGAGCAGCTCATCCTGGTGTCGACCGATCCGAAGAGCGCGCCGGAGCCGGGACCGGGATACGTCTATGTCGATTGGGGACCCGAATTCTACGCGCGCCACGCCACGCTGTTTCCGAATTTCGCCGGCCCCGCGCTGACGGTGAACATCGGCTGGCTCGGATTGCAGCATCTCTTGGAGAATGGCGGCTCCGGATTCTTCGCGCGTCGTATCGTCGAGCCGCTCCTGAAGGCGCGGCGGCTGTACGCCGTCGCCGGCGCACCTGGCTTTGCGATGCCGGCCTATGTCGCCTATCCGGCTGACAGCCAGGACGATCATCTGGCGCGCGCGGTCGAGACCATGCATCGGCTCGCCGCATCCCAGGTTAACACGAGCGCGGACCTCCCGCGGGCCAAGCCCGCCACGCGGCGGCGGCGCTGACCGCGATTGCTATCGGCATCGTCGATCAGTTCCATCGGCTTTCTTCGCTTGTCAGCGCAAACGTCCGCGTTCACAGCAGGATCGGGATCAGCAGGAGGTCAAACGATGGATATTGCGGCTGCGGTGGGAGATGCATTGTTCAATGGCGCATCCGACGCGATCGTTGCGACCGATGCCGAAGGCCGCATCACGCTGTGGAATCCCGGCGCGGTCAGGATGTTCGGCTTCAGCGCCGAGGAAGCGATCGGACAATCGCTCGATCTAATCATTCCGGAGAATCTGCGCGCGCGTCACTGGGCCGGCTTCCGGCACACGATGGCGACCGGGACGAGCCGCTACGGCCAGGGCGATCTGCTGTCGGTGCCGGCGCTGACCAGGCACGGGACGCGCATCTCCGTCGAGTTCACCATCGTGATGCTGCACGATGCGGCGCACAAGGTCGCCGGCACCGTCGCCGTGATGCGCGACGTGACCAAGCGTTTCGAGGAACTCAAGGAGTTGCAGCGCCGCGCCGCGCAGCAGGCCCGTTCATCGTCGTAAAGGCTGTGAAGCCATGCCGTCATTGCGAGGAGCGGTAGCGACGAAGCAATCCATCGCTCCGCATATGCGGACAGATGGATTGCTTCGCTTCGCTCGCAATGACGCGGATAAGGCCACAAGCTCTAGGTCATCCCCTTCGGGAGCCGGTCACGGCAGCTGGAGCTACTTTCCAGATCGCAGGCGGGTTTCCGCGAGTGCGGTCACGAGGCCGATGACCAGCATCGAGGCGACGATGTCGGCTTCCGCACCGAAACCAAATGCGATCACCGTCGCTGCGGCAACCGCCGCAAGGATCGCGATGGTCAGCCCTTCGTCGGCGATCAGCTGACGCAGCGCCTTCAGGCGCGCAGTGCCCCGTTGCATTGCCTGCTCACACGCCGAGCGGATGGCCGCCCGCGGCGATGGTCCAGGCGATCTGACTGGCGTGGTGGCGCGGTTTCGCCACGATCCGGCTGCGCAGGATTCGGTACAGCATCGACAGCAGCAGCCGGGAAAGGCGTGTTGCTGTCTGCGGCAGTGGTGTCATGGCGAAGTCCTCCGGGCATCCCGACCCAAAGGCTACGCGCTGCCATGAATTTAACAAACGAATAATACTGGCGATTACTATCGGATTATCAGATATAAAGCCCGCTCCGCTGCCCGCCGGGCAGGCGTGGCATTCACGCCCGGCGGCCAAATAATTTATCCTGACGATGTCGTCCTGCGTGTCGCCCGTTCGACTGGGTGTCGGCGATCCAGCCGATCAAGAGGAGTTCTCAAGATGCAATACCTGTTGCTGATCTACCGGAGCGACGCGGAATATGGCGGCATGAATGCCGACGACCGCAAGGCCCTGTCGGCGGAGTATGCCGTCTACACCCAGTCCATCATCCAGAGCGGACACTTCAAGGCAGGAGACGGGCTGCAGCCGGTATCGACCGCGACCACCGTGCGGGTGCGCGACGGCAAGACGCTGACGACCGACGGGCCGTTTGCGGAAACCCGCGAACAGCTCGGCGGCTACTATCTCGTCGATGCCAAGGATCTCGACACTGCGCTCGGCCTCGCGGCGCGGATTCCCGGCGCCAAGACCGGCTCGATCGAAGTCAGGCCGGTGATGATCTACGACAAGTGATGCTTTCGTCGTTCCGGGGCGCGCGAAGCGCGAACCCCAATGCGCAATTGCGCATTGGGGTTCCTCGAGATTCCGGGTTCGATGCTTCGCATCGCCCCGGAATGACGGTGAGACCATGACCCCCAGCCAGATCGAAAAAGTGTTTCGCGACGAGGCGGGCCGGGCGCTCGCAACGCTGATCCGGCTCGTCGGCGATTTCGATCTGGCCGAGGATTCGCTTCAGGATGCCTTTGCGGTGGCGCTGCAGCGCTGGCCGATCGGCGAATTCCCCTCCAATCCGCGTGCCTGGCTGGTCAATGTCGGCCGCAACAAGGCGATCGACCGCGTCCGCCGCGCGGCGACGTTTCGCGGCAAGCAGCAGGAGCTGACGCATCAGATCCTGCTCGATGCGGAGTCCTCGCCCGAGCCGGCCGATGCAACGCTCGACGACGACATGCTGCGGCTGATCTTCACCTGCTGCCATCCGTCCTTTGCCGCCGAGGTCCAGGTCGCGCTGACCTTGCGCACGGTGTGCGGGCTGACGACGGTCGAGGTCGCGCGCGCCTTCCTGGTGAGCGAGGACGCCATGGCGCAGCGCCTCTTGCGCGCCAAGCAAAAGATAAAACTCGCCGGCATTCCCTATGAGGTGCCCGAGCGCGAGGCGCTGGAGCCGCGCCTCACCGGCGTGCTCGCGGTGATCTACCTCGTCTTCACCGAAGGTTATGCGGCGACCGCCGGCGAGGATCTGATGCGGCCCGATCTTGCGCGCGAGGCGATCCGGCTGGCGCGGCTGATCGATGCGCTGATACCGGCGCGCGGCGAGATCAAGGGGCTCTTGGCGCTGATGCTGCTGCATGATGCGCGCCGCGCCGGCCGCCAGACCGCCGGCGGCGATATCGTGCTGCTCGAGGAGCAGGACCGTTCGCTGTGGGATTTCCGGCAGATCGCCGAAGGCCTCGAACTGGTCGAGGAGGCGCTGCGGATGCCGGGCCGGCCGCAGTCCTACGCCGTGCAGGCCGCGATCGCCGCGCTGCACGCGCGGGCGCCGAGTTACAAGGACACCGACTGGCCACAGATCGCCGGTCTCTATGAGGTGCTGCTGCGCATCAGCCCGTCGCCGGTGATCGAGCTCAATCACGCCGCCGCGGTGTCGATGGTCGACGGCCCGGCGCGCGCGCTCGACCTGATCGACGCGCTGGACGCGCGCGGCACTTTGAAGGGATACGACCAGCTGCCTGCGGTGCGCGCCGATTTGCTGCGCCGCCTCGGCCGCAAGGACGAAGCGCGGCAGGCCTATCTCGCCGCAACGGCAGCCACGCAACTCGAACCGCTGCGGCGGCTCTATGCGCGGCGGATCGCCGAGATGGGGTGACGCACCCCATCTCGTGTGTGGCCTGTGACGGCGCGCGATTCATCCACGATCGTCAGCGCGCCGTGCGGCGCTGAGCGTGCTCAGTACCCTGTCTTTGCCTTGGCGCCGGTGCTCGATTGCCCGGTCGTCGCCCCACTCGACATGCCGGTCGTGGTGCCGGGTGCCATCTTTGTCTTTTTCTGCGCATGATGGACTTTTTGGGTCTTGTGCTTGGTCGACATGGTCTTGTCCTGGGTCGACATAGCGCTTGCGGCTGTCGGAGCGACGATGAGGCCGATGGCGACAGCTCCGGCGATGAGTGCTTTGAACATGGACGAATCTCCACTCGGACCGCCCCAGCTAGAAAGACGGCATTTGACGGAAAGTTCCAATGTGCACGAACACTTGGCCGGAAAATGCACCGCTCCTCGCAATGACGGACGGAGGCGAGCCTAGCTCGACGCGACCACCGTCGCCGCATCCGGCGGCAGGCTCTCGAGCAGCGCGTGCAGCGTCGCCATGGTGGAGCGGTCGGCGATCCCGTCGATGCGCTCCGGGCGGAAGTGGCGCTGGAAGGCGGTGACGACCTCCATGGTCGGGCCGTCGAACTTGCCGTTGGTCGGGATGTTGTAGCCGTAGCGCCGGAACGCGGCCTGCATGTTGGAGACGCTGTCGCTGATCGCACCGAGCTGCAGCGCATCGCCGCGCACGACCGGCGCCGGCTGCACCCAGTGCCCGACGCCGGAATTGGCCAGCGAGTGCCACGGGAATTTCTCGCCGGGATCCTTCTTGCGCGCCGGCGCCACGTCGGAATGGCCGAGCACGCGATGCGAGACGATCTTGCGGCGAAGCATGATGCCGCGGCACAGCGCGATGACGGCCGCGATCTGGCGCAGCGGAAAGTCCGGATAGCCCCAATCGTGACCGCGATTGACGATCTCGACGCCGATCGAGCACGAGTTGATGTCGTCATCGCCGGCCCATGCCGACACGCCGGCGTGCCAGGCGCGCTTGCTCTCCGGCACGCACTGCACGATGCGGCCGTCCTCGAGCACGATGTAGTGCGCCGAGACCTCGGTGCCGGCCGTGCAGAGCTGGGTGATCGCACCCTCGACGTCGGGCATGCCGGTGTAGTGCAGCACGATCATGTCGGGTTGCCGGCCATTGGCGCGATCGCCGAAGTTCGCCGACGGGATCACGTCGGAGGCGATCGAGGAATCCGGCGTGAACGCCTTCGCGTCCGCCACCCCCTTTGGAACAGGGAGGGCGCGCTGACGCTTCGGATCAGCGTTGCCGGACGAAGACGAACTTGAAGCCATACGAATCACTCAAACCCGAACCAGGAGAAAGCATTTTGACATATGGATAAACAAATAGGCGTTTACTATTCCTTTACCGTGCGGGCCGCGCAATCGACCCCTGCCGGTTCCACGATTCGCGCGACGCGCCGCGTCGTTGTGCCCGGAATGGGTCTCGAGGGTATCACTCGAATGCGGATCAAAGGCGCGCGGTTCCGCTAACCGATCATCAACGTTTTCTTAACGTTAAGTGCCGTTACTGAGAGGTGAAGTGCCGAACCGGTTTCGGGGGACGGCCAAAGGACGCTGAGCCCCGCTGTTTGCGCGAAATCCCATGGAAACCCTCCCAATTCCGGTCGGATATCAGGATTTGCAGCCGAGGTCGGGAGTTGGCGCTGGCGTCACGCAGCGGCTTTTTCACGCGTTTTCGAGCGAAGTGGATACCGGTTCGCGTGAAGAAAACGCGTCAAGACAGGAATCCAGAGCCCCGTTCCGATCCAATCGGAACGAAGGAGGCTCTGGGCGCGAGGATTCGAGGCGCAATGAGTCGGCGCGCACCCAGCTTGCATGCCAGTTACGCGGCCCCGCCCGGGAGCGGCGCATGAGCGAGCGTGCGCCGCGTCACATTTCGGTGCTGGGCCGCGAGGCGGTTGCGTATCTCGCTCCGCGCGCCGGCGGCATCTATGTCGACGCGACCTTCGGTGCCGGCGGCTACAGCCGGGCGATCCTCGATGTCGCCGATACCCGCGTGATCGGGATCGACCGCGACCGCACCGCGATAACCGGCGGCTTCGATCTGGTCGACGGCGCGGGCGGTCGGCTGACGCTGGTCGAGGATCGCTTCTCCAACCTCGCCGAGGTCTGCGCGTCGCAGGGGGTGGCTGCGGTCGACGGCGTCGTGATGGATGTTGGCGTCTCCTCGATGCAGCTCGACCAGGCCGAACGCGGCTTCTCGTTCCGCCTCGGCGGTCCGCTCGACATGCGGATGGCCGAGAGCGGCCCAACCGCGGCCGATGTGGTCGCGTCGGCTTCCGAGAAACAGCTCGCCGACATCATCTATATCTTCGGCGAGGAGCGCCATTCGCGCGGCGTTGCCCGCGCCATCGTCGCCGCGCGCAAGGACGCGCCGATCACGACGACCGACGCGCTTGCCGATATCGTCGCGAAAGTCGTGCGCGCCAAGCCGAACGAGATCCATCCGGCGACGCGGACCTTCCAGGCGCTGCGCATCTTCGTCAATGAAGAGCTCGATGAGCTCTATCTGGCGCTCGCAGCCGCCGAGCGCGTGCTGAAGCCGGGCGGCCGGCTCGTCGTGGTTTCCTTCCATTCGCTGGAAGACCGCATCGTCAAGAATTTCCTCACGGAACGCGGCAAGGTCTCCGCCGGCTCGCGGCATTTGCCCGAGGTGGCGCAAGCGGCGCCGAGCTTTCAGATCCTGACCAAGCGTCCGGTGACGCCTGATGAGGCCGAGCTTGCCGCCAATCCGCGCGCGCGATCGGCCAAGCTGCGTGCCGCCGAACGCACCGCGGCGCCGGTGCACGCCGACGACGACCTGCCGTCATGGCCGCGCCTGTCCGACCTGAAGCGGGGAGGGTGACGATGCGCCTTCTCCATCTCCTCGTCATCGGCATGCTGATCTTCGCGGCGTCCTATGTCTACCGCATCAAGATGGAATCGACCGCGCGCGTCGAACGCGTGCTGCAGCTCAATGCCGAGATCCGCGAGCAGCGCAACGCGATCGCCGCGTTGCGCGCCGAATGGGCCAAGCTCGATGCGCCGCTCCGGCTGCAGGGCCTCGCCGAGCGCCATCTGCCGCTGAAGCCGGTCAACGCCAACCAGTACGATTCCCTGAAGAACCTGCCGGAGCGGCCGCCGAGCTTCACGCGGCCCGGTTCGCGCGATCCGATCGGAGCGATGATTGACACCATCGAGGCCGCAGCGGCGCCCGACAGCACGACCGGATCGATCGACAAGGCGGCGACCGACCAGCCGGCCGCCGACCAGCCTGCGCCCGATGACTCCGGGCAGGGCGGGGGAGATCAGCAATGACGGGACCAGCCATGACCGATCCGGCACCCGCCAACACACCGGCCGTGAAGCCCGCCGAGCCCTGGAACCAACGGCTGATCCGCACGCTGCTGTATGGCAGCAATGTCGACCGCGCCGCCAAGGCGCGCGCGCGCGTTGGCCTCGCCATCCTCGCTTTCGCCGCGGTTTATTGCGTGCTGGCGGGGAGGCTGGTGCTGTTCGCCGTCGGCGCCGACAGCCATGGCGCGCGCCGCACCGCCTCGCAGGACGCCATCGCCACGGCGCGGCCGGACATCACCGACCGCAACGGCGAAATCCTCGCAACCGACGTCAAGGCGCCGAGCCTGTTCGCCGAGCCGCGCCGCCTCATCGACAAGGACGAGGCGATCGAGCTCTTGACCGCGGCCCTGCCCGATCTCGACACCAGCGAAGTGCGCGACCGCCTGTCGTCGCGCAAGGGCTTCGTCTGGCTGAAGCGCGAGATCACGCCGAAGCAGCAACTCGACATCCATCGCCTCGGCCTTCCCGGCGTCGGCTTCCTGCGCGAGAACAAGCGCGTCTATCCGACCGGCAACGAGGTCGCCCACCTGATCGGCCTGGTCAACATCGACAACCAGGGTATCGCCGGCATGGAGAAGTGGCTGGACAGCAACGGTCTGGCCGATCTGCATCGCGCGGGCTTCGCCACCGACCGGCTGCAGAAGCCGGTGGAGTTGTCGGTCGACCTGCGCGTCGAGCACGCGCTGCGCGACGAACTTCTCAAGGCAAAGGAGAAGTTCAAGGCCAAGGCCGCCTCCGGGCTCGTCTCCAACGTGCGCACCGGCGAGATCGTGGCGATGGTGTCGCTGCCGGATTTCGACCCGAACAATCCGAAGGAGGCGCACGATCCCGATCGCATCAACCGCCTGACCACCGGCGTCTACGAGATGGGCTCGACCTTCAAGGCGTTCACGCTGGCGATGGCGCTGGACAGCGGCCGGTTCGATCTCAACTCGATGTGGGATGCGCGCGGCCCGCTGCATTACGGCAAGTTCGCGATCCATGACGATCACAACATGGGCCGCATGATCAACATGAAGGAGGTGTTCTACTATTCCTCCAACATCGGCGCCGGGCGCATTGCGCTGGCGATGGGCGTCGATGCGCACAAGGCGTTCCTGCGCAAGATGGGCCAGCTCGAGCGGCTGCGCACCGAACTGCCGGAGAGCGCGTCGCCGATCGTGCCGAAGAAGTGGGGCGAATTGAACACCGTCACCATCTCGTTCGGTCACGGCATCGCGGTGGCGCCGCTGCAGGCGGTGATGGGCATCGATGCGCTGGTCAATGGCGGCTACCTGATCCCGCCGACCTTCCTGAAGCGCACCGAGCAGGAGGCGATGGCGCTCGCCAAGCGCGTCATCAAGCCCGAGACCTCGGACAAGATGCGCTATCTGATGCGGCTCAATGCCGAGATCGGCACCGCGAAGAAGGCCGACGTCAAGGGCTACTATATCGGCGGCAAGACCGGCACCGCGGAGAAGGTGATCAACGGCCGCTACGCCAAGAAGCGCGTGCTCAACGCCTTCACCGCGATCCTGCCCGCCGACAATCCGAAATACCAGCTCCTGATCATGCTCGACGAGCCGCAGCCCCTGAAGGAGACCTACGGGTTCATCACCTCGGGCTGGAATGCGGTGCCGACGGGCGGCAATGTGATCGCCCGAATTGCGCCGCTTTTGGGCGTTGAACCGCGATTCGACCTGCCGCCGTCCGACCGCCTTATTCTTGCGGCATCCAGAACAACCCAGTAAGGCGTATATTCACGGTATGATCCGGACCGGAACGGCCGCGTTAGCGAAAAGTGCGATGCGGTTTTCCGGATAGATCATGCTCAAGCGACGGCGCCAGAACGGTGCCGGCCAGACTGGAAGATCATGAGACTTCGCGACCTCTTCGACGCCGATGCCACGATCGATCCAAGTGCCGACACTATCGTCGTCGGAGGGCTTGCGGTCGACAGCCGTGCGGTGAAGCGGGGCGACCTGTTCTTCGCGCTGGCCGGCAGCAGGACCGACGGCGCGCGCTTCGTCGATGCGGCGATTGCCGCCGGCGCGGTCGCGGTCGTCAGCGACCATCTGCCGCAAGGTCACGCTCGCGCCCCCTTCGTCATCACGCCGAATCCGCGCCGCGCGCTGGCGCTCGCCGCGGCCAAATTCTTTTCCCGCCAGCCCGCGACGATCGCGGCGGTGACCGGCACCAGCGGCAAGACCTCGGTCGCAGCGTTCACGCGCCAGATCTGGCAGCGGCTCGGACATTCCTCCGCCAGCATCGGCACCATCGGCCTCGTCTCGGACAAGCGCACGGTCTACGGCTCGCTGACCACGCCGGATCCGATCGCGCTGCATCGCCAGCTCGACGAGATCGCGAGCGACGGCGTCACGCATCTGGCGTTCGAGGCGTCCTCGCACGGCCTCGACCAGTACCGTCTCGACGGCGTGCGCATTGCCGCCGGCGGCTTCACCAATCTGTCGCGCGACCACATGGATTATCATCCCGATGTCGCGCATTACCTCAACGCAAAACTCCGGCTGTTCCGTGATCTCGTCGCGCCAGGCGGCGCCGCGGTGATCTCGGCCGATCATGACTGTTCGGCCGAGGTGATCGATGCGGCGCGCTCGCGCGGCCTGCGCATCATCGCGGTCGGTCGCAACGCCGATGCAAGCGATGGCATCAAGCTCCTCGATGCCGCCATCGAAGGCTTTGCCCAGCGGCTCATGATCGAGCACCGCGGGCGCAAGCACGCGATCCGGCTGCCGCTGGTCGGCGAATTCCAGATCGAGAATGCGCTAGTCGCGGCCGGGCTTGCGATCGGCACCGGCAGCGCCGCCGATGACGTGTTCGGCTGCCTCGAACATCTCGAAGGCGCCAAGGGCCGGCTGGAATTCGTCGGCGAGCACAACGGCGCGCCGATCTTCGTCGACTACGCCCACAAGCCAGACGCGCTCGCCAAGGCGCTGCAGGCGCTGCGGCCCTACGCCAAGCGCAAGCTCGTCGTGATCTTCGGCGCCGGCGGCGACCGTGACGCCGGCAAGCGTCCGATCATGGGCGCGATCGCGGCCGAGAATGCCGATCAGGTCATCGTCACCGACGACAATCCGCGCAGCGAAAAGCCGGAGGCGATCCGCGCCGCGATCATGGCGACGGCGAAGGGCGCGCGCGAGATCGGCGACCGCGCCGCGGCGATCCGTGCCGGCATTGCCGGCCTCGCGCCGGGCGATGCGCTGGTGGTTGCCGGCAAGGGCCACGAGGTTGGGCAGATCGTCGGCAACACGACGCTGCCGTTCAGCGATCATGAAGCGGTCGCCAGTGCACTGGCTGCGGAGGGCGCATGAGCACGATGTTGTGGACCTCGGATGCGATGGCGACGGCGATGCGCGCCGCCACGCAAGGCGCGCTGCCGGACGGCGTCACCGGTCTCTCGATCGACAGCCGCAGCATCGCACCTGGCGAGGCGTATTTCGCGATCAAGGGCGACGTCCATGACGGCCATGCCTTCGTCGAGGCGGCGCTGAAGGCTGGCGCCGGGCTCGCGGTGGTCGAGACCGCGCAACGGGCAAAGTTTCCCGCTGATGCGCCGCTGCTGATGGTCGACGACGTGCTCGCCGGCCTCGTCGAGCTCGCCCATGCCTCGCGCGCGCGGCTCAACGCGCAGATCATTGCGGTGACCGGCTCGGTCGGCAAGACCTCGACCAAGGAGGCACTGCGCCGCGTGCTGTCGGCGCAAGGCGAGACCCATGCGTCGGTGGCGTCGTTCAACAATCACTGGGGCGTGCCGCTGTCGCTGGCGCGCTGCCCGGCCAGCACCCGCTTTGCGGTGTTCGAGATCGGCATGAACCATGCCGGCGAGATCACGCCGCTGGTGAAGATGGTGCGCCCGCACGTCGCAATCATCACCACGATCGAGCCGGTGCATCTGGAATTCTTCGCTGGCATCGAGGCGATCGCCGACGCCAAGGCGGAGATCTTCGCGGGGCTCGAGCCCGATGGCGCCGTCGTGCTCAACCGCGACAACGGACAATTCGCGCGGCTGCAGAAGCAGGCCAAGCAGGCCGGCATCTCGCGCATCGTCTCGTTCGGCACCGACAAGCGCGCCGAGGCGCGGCTGCTCGACCTGTCGCTGCACGCGACCTGCTCGGCGGTGCATGCGGATATTCTGGATCACGACATCACCTACAAGATCGGCATGCCCGGCCGGCACATGGCGATGAACTCGCTGGCGGTGCTCGCCGGTGCTTCGCTGCTCGGCGCCGATATCGCGCGCGCCGCGTTGTCGCTGTCGCAGCTCGAGGCGCCGACCGGCCGCGGTTTCCGCCGCACCCTCGAGGTCGGCCATGGCGAGGCGATGTTGATCGACGAGAGCTACAACGCCAACCCGGCCTCGATGGGGGCCGCGCTCAACGTGCTCGGCCAGACCCAGACCGGGCCGCATGGCCGGCGCATCGCGGTGCTCGGCGACATGCTCGAACTCGGGCCGACCGGGCCCGAATTGCACCGCGGCCTCAACGAGGCCGTGACCGCCAACCGCATCGACCTCGTATATTGTTGTGGTCCGCTGATGCGGAATCTGTGGGATGCCCTTTCCACCGGCAAGCGGGGAGGCTATGCCGAGAGCTCGGCGGCGCTCGAAGCGCAGGCGGTCGCCGCGGTCCGTGCCGGTGACGTGATCATGGTGAAGGGCTCGCTGGGATCGAAGATGAAGCTCATTGTCAGCGCGCTGGAAAAACGCTTCCCCGACAAGGCCGCGCACGAAGAAGCGGTATAGGACTCCTCGAATGTTCTACTGGTTGATCGAACTGTCCAACACCGTTCCGGGGTTTGGGGCATTCCGCAGCGCGCTGAACGTGTTCCGCTACATCACGTTCCGCACCGGCGGTGCCATGGTGACCGGCGCGCTGTTCGTGTTCCTGTTCGGGCCCTGGATCATCGATCATCTGCGGTTGCGGCAGGGCAAGGGCCAGCCGATCCGCACCGATGGCCCGCAGTCGCATTTGATCTCCAAGAAGGGCACGCCCACCATGGGCGGGCTGATGATCCTGTCCGGGCTCGTGGTGTCGACACTGCTCTGGGCCAATCCGCTCAATCCCTATGTCTGGATCGTGCTGGCGGTGACGCTCGGCTTCGGCTTCGTCGGCTTCTATGACGATTATTTGAAGGTCACAAAGCAGTCGCACAGCGGCTTCGCCGGCAAGCTGCGGCTCCTGATCGAGGCGGCGATCGGGCTCGCCGCCACCTACGCGCTGGTCCGGCTCGGGCGCGACGTGTCCTCGACGTCGCTCGTGATTCCCTTCTTCAAGGACCTCGTGATCAATTTCGGCTGGTTCTTCGTGATCTTCGGCGCCTTCGTGATGGTCGGCGCCGGCAATGCGGTGAACCTGACCGACGGCCTCGACGGTCTTGCCATCGTGCCGGTGATGATCGCCGCCGCCAGCTTCGGCATGATCTCGTATCTGACCGGCAACGCGGTGTTCTCGGATTATCTGCAGATCAATTACGTCGCCGGCACCGGCGAACTGGCGGTGCTGTGCGGCGCGGTGCTTGGCGCAGGCCTCGGCTTCCTCTGGTTCAACGCGCCGCCGGCCTCGATCTTCATGGGCGACACCGGCTCGCTGGCGCTCGGCGGAATGCTCGGCGCGACGGCGGTTGCGGTGAAGCACGAGATCGTGCTCGCCGTGATCGGCGGCCTGTTCGTGCTGGAGGCGGTCTCGGTCATCGTCCAGGTCACCTCGTTCAAGCTCACCGGCAAGCGCGTGTTCCGGATGGCGCCGCTGCACCATCATTTCGAGCAGAAGGGCTGGACCGAACCGCAGATCGTGATCCGGTTCTGGATCATCTCGGTGATGCTGGCGCTCGCCGGCCTGTCGACGCTGAAGCTGCGCTGATGATGAAGAAGCCCTCCCACTGTCATTCCGGGGCGTGCGAAGCACGAACCCGGAATCTCGAGATTCCGGGTTCTCGCTGCGCGAGCCCCGGAATGATGGAGGTTGCGTCATGATCCCGGTCACCTCCTTCTCCGGCAAGACGGTCGCGGTGTTCGGGCTCGGCGGCTCCGGGCTCGCGAGCTGCCACGCGCTGAAGGCCGGTGGCGCGGAGGTGATCGCGGCCGACGACAATGCCGACAACGTCGTCAAGGCGGCGCAGGCCGGCTTCACCACCGCCGATCTGCGCACCGTGTCGTGGGCGAATTTCGCCGCGCTGATCCTGACCCCCGGCGCGCCGCTGACCCATCCGGTGCCGCACTGGAGCGTGTTGAAGGCGCGCGAGGCGGGCTGCGAGGTGATCGGCGACGTCGAACTGTTCTGCCGCGAGCGCCGCCGTCACGCGCCGAACGCGCCGTTCGTCGCCATCACCGGCACCAACGGCAAATCGACCACCACGGCGCTGATCGCGCATCTGATTGATGTCGCCGGCTACGATACCCAGATGGGCGGCAATATCGGCACCGCGATCCTGTCGCTGGAGCCGCCGCGCATGGGCCGCGTCCACGTGATCGAGATGTCGTCCTACCAGATCGACCTCGCACCGTCGCTCGATCCGTCGGTCGGCATCCTGATCAACATCAGCGAGGATCACATCGATCGCCACGGCACGCTCGAGCATTACGCCGCGGTCAAGGAGCGGCTGGTCGCCGGCGTGCAGGCCGGCGGCACCGCGATAACAGGCGTCGACGACATCTGGTGCCGCAACATCGCCGACCGGCTCGATCGCGCCGGCAAGCGCGTGGTACGCATCTCGGTGAAGAACCCGCTGCCCGACGGCCTCTATGTCGAGCACGAGACCATCGTGCGCGCATCTGGCGCGGCGCGCAGCGAGATCGCGCGGCTGGGGGGCATCGGCTCGCTGCGCGGCCTGCACAATGCGCAGAACGCCGCCTGCGCCTCGGCCTGCGCGCTGGCGATGGGGATCGCAACCGACGTTTTGCAGAACGGCCTGCGCAGCTTCCCGGGTCTCGCGCATCGCATGGAGCAGGTCGGCCGCCGCGGCAACGTGCTGTTCGTCAACGACTCCAAGGGTACCAACGCGGATGCGGCCGCGCATGCGCTGTCGTCGTTCGCCGACATCTATTGGATCGCCGGCGGCAAGCCGAAGGCCGGCGGCATCACCAGCCTGACCGAATATTTCCCGCGCATCCGCAAGGCCTATCTGATCGGCGAGGCGGCGGCCGAATTCTCCGGCACGCTTGGCGAGCGCGTCCCGCACGACATGTCCGGCACGCTCGACGTCGCGATCGCCAGCGCCGCGCGCGATGCCGAGGCGTCCGGGCTCGCGGAGGCCGTCGTGCTGCTGTCGCCGGCCTGCGCCTCGTTCGACCAGTACCGCAATTTCGAAATCCGCGGCACCGCCTTCCGCGACATCGTCCAGGCGCTGCCCGGCGTCACGCCGGTGGTGTGACGTCACGTAGGGCGGATTGGCGCAGCGTAATCCGCCATTCGGTGCCGGGCGATGACACCGAGATGAAGTGCGCAGTGACGGTACGTCGTATCGCGCGAGAACTATCCTCATCGTCGTCCTGGCGAAAGCCAGGACCCATTACCCCAAATCTCAATCGTTGCGCGACGCTGGGGCCGCGGTAGCGTCCATTATCAAGCGCGGTGGTTATGGGTCCTGGCTTTCGCCAGGACGACGTCGGGATGGGCCCAACCACCTCCCTCAAAAGTTACCTATCCCGTTAACCCCTTGGAAACCATCCTGCGCCACGAATGGACGTTATCTCTGCCATCTGGGGACGCCCATGCTCGCCCGTGACCAACGCACCCCGTTCTCGGACTGGTGGTGGACCGTCGACAAGCTGCTGCTTGTCGCGATCGCCGCGTTGATGCTGGCCGGCGTCATCCTGTCGCTGGCGGCGAGTCCGCCGGTGGCGACCCGGATCGGGCTCGATCCGTTTCACTTCTTCAACCGCCACGTCATGTTCCTGGTGCCGTCGCTGATGGTGCTGATCGGCGTCTCGTTCATGACGCCGCGGCAGATCCGGCGCACCGCGCTGATCGTGTTCGCGGTCTCGATCGCGCTGATCGTGCTGACGCTGCTGATCGGACCCGAGGTCAAGGGTTCGCGGCGCTGGATCACGCTGCTCGGCGTCAACATCCAGGCCTCCGAAGCCGCAAAGCCCTCCTTCGTCATCGTCGCGGCCTGGCTGTTCGCGGAATCGACCAAGCGGCCGGAGATGCCGGCGACCTCGATGGCGCTGGTGCTGTTGCTGACGCTGGTCACGCTCCTGGTGATGGAGCCCGACTTCGGTCAGACCATGCTGATCCTCACCGTGTGGGGCGCGCTGTTCTTCATCGCGGGCATGCGGATGATCTGGGTGTTCGGGCTCGCCGGCGCGGCGGGCGCGGGCCTGTTCGGCGCCTATCTCCTGGTGCCGCACGTCGCCGGCCGCATCAAGCGCTTCATGAATCCCGCCTCCGGCGACACCTTCCAGGTCGACACCGCGATGGAGGCGTTCTGGAATGGCGGCTGGTTCGGCTTGGGGCCGGGCGAGGGCATCGCCAAGCGCAGCCTGCCGGACAGCCACACCGACTTCGTGTTCGCGGTCGCCGCGGAAGAGTTCGGCATCATCCTCTGCTTGATGCTGGTTGCGCTGTTCGGTTTCATCGTGATCCGCACGCTGACCCGCGCCTATGCCACCGAGGACATGTTCTCGCGCTTCGCGGCCTCGGGGCTTGCGATCCTGTTCGGCGTGCAGGCGACGATCAACATGGCGGTCAATCTGCAACTGATCCCGGCCAAGGGCATGACGCTGCCGTTCATCTCCTATGGCGGCTCCTCGTTCGTGTCGCTCGCCTATGGCGTCGGCATGATGCTGGCGCTGACGCGGCAGAGGCCGCGCACCGAGATCGAATCGATGGAAGGCGCCAGCGCTCAACGCGCCTACGCGTAGGTGAGCCCTTGTTGTCATTGCGAGGAGCGAAGCGACGAAGCAATCTATCCCTCCGTTCTGCGGGGCTATGGATTGCTTCGCTTCGCTCGCAATGACGATGTAGAAGGCGGCCATGGACAACGCGCCCCTGATTCTGCTGGCGGCCGGTGGCACCGGCGGCCATCTGTTCCCGGCCGAAGCGCTCGCCGTGGAACTGATCAGGCGTGGCCTGCGGGTCCGGCTCGCCACCGACGGCCGCGCGCTGCGCTATTCCGGCCTGTTCGGCCGGGAGAGCATCGACCTCGTGCCGAGCGCGACCGTGCGCAGCCGCAACCCGATCTCGCTGGCGCGGACCGCGCTGATGCTCGGCTACGGCACGCTGGTCGCCGCCAATCTGGTGCGGCGGCTGAAGCCCGCGGCTGTGGTCGGCTTCGGCGGCTACCCGACCTTGCCGCCGCTAATGGCGGCGCGGCTGCTCGGCGTCCCCGGCATCATCCACGACGCCAATGCGGTGCTGGGCCGCGCCAACCGTTTCCTCTCCGGCCGCGTCAATGCGATCGCGACCTCGCTGCCCGGCGTGCTCGATCGCGATCCCGCGCTCGCGGGCAAGGCGACCACCGTCGGCACGCCGATGCGGCCGGCGATCCTCGCCGCGGCTGCGGTGAAATACACGGCACCCGAGCCGAACGCGCCGCTGCGCCTGCTTGTCGTCGGCGGCAGCCAGGGCGCGCGGGTGATGAGCGATATCGTGCCGCCGGCGATCGAGCAGCTCGCGCCCGCGCTGTGGAGCCGCCTGATCGTCACCCAGCAGGTGCGCGAAGAGGACATGAATCGGGTGCGCGCGGTCTACGACCGGCTCGAGATCAACGCCGAACTCGCGCCGTTCTTCGCCGACCTGCCGGCGCGCCTCGCCTCGAGCCAGCTGGTGATCTCGCGCTCCGGTGCCGGCACGGTCGCCGAGCTCGCCGCGATCGGCCGGCCCTCGATCCTGGTGCCGCTGCCCGGCGCGATCGATCAGGACCAGTTCGCCAATGCCGGCGTGCTGTCGCAGGCGAACGGCGCGCTGCGCATCACGCAGAGCGATTTCACGTCCGAGCGGCTGGCCGCTGAAATTTCGGCCTTCGCCGCCGAGCCCGCGAAGCTGGCCGCGATGGCGGCGTCGGCGCGCGGCGTCGGCCGGCTCGATGCCGCCGAGCGGCTCGCCGATCTGGTTGCGAAAGTGGCCGGAATTTAGGCCGCTTTCGAGGAATTTCGGCCGTGGGACGCCATGGCCGGGCTTGTCCCGGCCATATCAGTCTTTCATAAGTCGAAGAAGTGCCGGGGTGAGTCCGGACACGATGAAGGTGTTAGCAAAATGAGACTGCCGCGCGAGATCGGACCCATTCACTTCGTCGGGATCGGCGGCATCGGCATGAGCGGCATCGCCGAGGTGCTGATCAATCTCGGCTACACCGTGCAGGGCTCCGATGCTTCGGACAATTACAACCTCGACCGCTTGCGCAAGAAGGGCGCCAAGGTCTCGGTCGGCCACGCCGCCGAGAATGTCGACGGCGCCGATGTCGTCGTGGTCTCGACTGCGATCAAGCGCGACAATCCCGAACTGATGGCGGCGCGCGCGCGGCGCATTCCGGTGGTGCGGCGCGCCGAGATGCTGGCGGAACTGATGCGGCTGAAGAGTTGCGTCGCGATCGCCGGCACCCATGGCAAGACCACCACGACCACGATGGTGGCGACCCTGCTCGACGCCGGTGGGCTCGATCCGACCGTGATCAATGGCGGCATCATCAACGCCTATGGCTCCAACGCGCGACTCGGTGCCGGCGACTGGATGGTGGTCGAGGCCGACGAGAGCGACGGCACCTTCCTGAAGCTGCCGTCCGACGTCGTCATCGTCACCAATATCGACCCCGAGCATCTCGATCACTTCAAGACCTTCGAGGCGATCCAGGACGCGTTCCGCAATTTCGTCGAGAACGTCCCGTTCTACGGCTTTGCCGTGATGTGCACCGATCACCCCGTGGTGCAAACTCTCGTCGGCAAGATCGAAGACCGCCGCATCATCACCTACGGCCAGAACCCGCAGGCCGATGCGCAACTCAAGGATCTCACGCCGATGGGCGGCGGCTCGAAATTCTCGGTCGCGATCCGCGAACGCAAGTCCGGCGCGGTCCATGAGATCGCCGATATCATGCTGCCGATGCCGGGGCGCCACAACGCATCGAATGCGACGGCGGCGATCGCGGTCGCGCACGAGCTCGGCGTGTCCGACGACGTCATCCGCCAGGCCATGGCCGGCTTCGGCGGCGTCAAGCGGCGCTTCACCAAGACCGGCGAGACCAACGGCATCACCGTGATCGACGACTACGGTCATCATCCGGTCGAGATCGCAGCGGTGCTGAAAGCGGCGCGGGAATCCGTCAATGGCAAGATCGTCGCCGTGGTGCAGCCGCATCGCTACACCCGCCTGCAATCCTTGTTTGAGGAATTCTGCACCTGCTTCAATGATGCCGATGCGGTCGTGGTCGCCGAGGTCTATCCGGCCGGCGAGGCGCCGATCGCGGGCATCGACCGCGACCATTTCGCCGCCGGCCTGCGCGCCCACGGCCATCGCAACGTTGTCTCGCTGCCTAACGCGGGCGAGCTCGCGAAGATCGTGCACGGTCTTGCCAAGCCCGGCGACCTCGTCGTCTGCCTCGGCGCCGGCAACATCACGCAATGGGCCTACGCGCTGCCCGGCGAATTGAAGGCGTTGGGGTGATGATGGCCTCGTATCCATCCTCGTCATGGCCGGGCTTGTCCCGGCCATCCACGTCTTCACTGCACTATCGTGTCGTACAGGTCGTCCCAGTTCGGGTTCGCTGCGATGATCTTGCGGATCTTCCAAGCGCGCGGCCAATGCTTGATGGTGTGTTCGCGCTGGATGGCTGTACGGATGTCGTCAAAGTGCTCAAAGTAGACGAGTCGCTTCAGTCCGTATCGCTTGGTGAAGCCATCGACGAAGCCGGAACGGTGCTCGAATATCCGGCGGACGAGATCGCTCGTTACCCCGACGTAGAGCACGCCGTTCGGACGGTTGGTCAGAAAATAAACGTATCCCCCTGTCATGTGGAGATACTGCAAGACGTGGATGGCCGGGACAAGCCCGGCCATGACGGATGGAGAGGTTACCCATGACCTTCCCCGACATCACGCCCGACCTGAAAGCCGCGATGCCGGAGCTGCGCGGGCGGCTGCTGGCGAACCAACGTCTGGCGGAGCTAACCTGGTTTCGCGTCGGCGGGCCGGCGCAGGTGTTGTTCACGCCGGCAGATGAAGATGATCTCGCCTATTTCCTGAAGCGCCTGCCGCCGGAGCTGCCGGTCTATGTCGTCGGCGTCGGCTCCAATCTGATCGTGCGCGATGGCGGCATGCCTGGCGTCGTGATCCGCCTCGCGGCGCGCGCCTTCGGAGAGACCACCGCGGCCGGCGATGTCGTCACCGCCGGCGCAGCGGCGCTCGATAAGCGCGTCGCCGAGACGGCTGCGGCGGCTGACATCGGCGGCATGGAATTCTTCTTCGGCATTCCCGGCACGGTCGGCGGCGCGCTGCGCATGAATGCCGGCGCCAATGGCGGCGAGACCAAGGACGTGCTGATCGAAGCCACCGGCATCGGCCGCGACGGAACGAAGCATACGTTCGGCAATGCCGACATGAAGTTCGTCTATCGCAACAGCGGCGTCGATCCGTCCATCGTCTTCACCTCGGCGCGCTTCCGCGGCACGATCACTGATACTGAGGTGATCCGCGCCCGCATGAACGAGGTGCAGAGCCATCGCGAGACCGCGCAGCCGATCCGCGAGAAGACCGGCGGCTCGACCTTCAAGAATCCGCCCGGCAACAGCGCCTGGAAGCTGATCGATGCCGCCGGCTGCCGCGGCCTCAAAATCGGCGGCGCGCAGGTGTCGGAGATGCACTGCAATTTCCTGATCAACACCGGCAACGCCACCGGGCACGACATCGAGACGCTCGGCGAGACGGTGCGCGAACGGGTCAAGCAAAGCAGCGGAATTGAGCTACACTGGGAAATCAAGCGGATCGGAAATTCATCGTAGTCGTCATTCCGGGGCGATGCGCAGCATCGAACCCGGAATCTCGAGATTCCGGGTCTGGTCCTTCGGACCATCCCGGAATGACGGAAATAGCGAAGACGGGCAAAGAAGATGCAGGTGACCATTCTGTTCGGCGGCACCAACAAGGAGCGGCTGGTCTCGGTGGCGAGCACGCAGGCGCTGCACCGTGCGCTGCCCGACGCGGATCTCTGGTTCTGGGATGTCGACGACACCGTGCATGCGGTGACGTCGGAAAAACTGCTCAGCCACACGCGTCCGTTCGAGGTCGACTTCAAACCCGACGGTCGCGGCATCGCACTCGATCAGGCGCTCGACAAGGCGAGCGCCGAGCAGCGTGTGCTGGTGTTCGGTTTGCATGGCGGCCGCGCCGAGAATGGCGAATTGCAGGCGATGTGCGAGCTGCGCGGCGTCGCGTTCACCGGCTCCGGCTCGGCGTCGTCGCATCTGGCGTTCGACAAGCCGTCGGCGAAGCGTTTCGCCGCGATCGCAGGTCTCAACGCGCCGCAGGGCATCACCGTCGAGCAGATCGATGACGCCTTCGCGAAACACGGCAAGCTGATTGCAAAACCCGCCAAGGACGGATCGAGCTACGGGCTGATCTTCGTCAACGCGAAGCAGGACCTCGTCGCGGTCCGCAATGCCGCAAAGCATGAAGAGTATCTGATCGAGCCGTTCGTGTCGGGCGTGGAGGCGACCTGCGGTGTGCTCGAGCAGTCCGACGGCTCCGTGTTCGCGCTGCCGCCGATCGAGATCGTGCCGGGGGAGGGAACCTTCGACTACACGGCCAAATACCTGCTGAAGTCGACCCAGGAGATCTGTCCCGGCCGTTTCGCGCCCGAGGTCAGCGCCGCGATCATGGACCATGCGCTGCGGGCGCACCGCGCGCTGTCCTGCACCGGCTACTCGCGCAGCGATTTCATCGTCTCGGCCAATGGCCCGGTCTACCTCGAGACCAACACCCTGCCGGGCCTCACCGCGGCATCACTGTACCCTAAGGCCTTGAAAGCACAGGGCATCGCCTTTGCCGACTTCCTCAACGACCAGATCGAGCTCGCCCGCCGCCGCGTCCGAAGTTAATGCCCGGCCGGGCGGGAACCCGCCAGGTCGGCCGGATGGAACCCGGCTGCTGTTGC
Source organism: Bradyrhizobium sp. Mp19 (assembly GCF_029952935.1). Lineage (NCBI taxonomy): Bacteria > Pseudomonadati > Pseudomonadota > Alphaproteobacteria > Hyphomicrobiales > Nitrobacteraceae > Bradyrhizobium > Bradyrhizobium sp. Mp19. The sequence goes on from NZ_JASAUT010000029.1 coordinate 72,662, forward strand.
TAAAATGCTAACGAGTTCGCGGCAAAGTACTCACAGCGTTGATCAAAACACGCTCCAGGCCGAAGTCGTTTACCGTTTGTTTACCAGGAAGCCCGAAGGTTAACGCTGGCGGCGCATGTAGCGCTTGGCTGCCGGGGCGTGAGCTGTCGCGGATTACCGCTTCGAGGATCGCAACCAGGGAACAGGGGGCCACTCTAATCCCACCGGTCTAGCCGAGACGTGATTTGTGCCGGGACCCGCGGGGTTTGCGGGCGCAACATGTGACGAGCTCGTGCAATGGATGGTGCAGGACGCCTCACCCGATCGCTGCGATCGCTGGGGCCTCAAGCTGACCTGAGAGCAGCCGCTATTGGAGCGGCGGTGCTGCTGCGCGAGTATGTCGGCGCCCGTCTCGCACGTCGTCGCCGGCGCCCCGCCAGGCGGCCGCAAGTCATCATCGATCGCGAGCCGCCGAACCGCTACATCCTGATGGTCGAACGCTATCTGCCGCGCCGCATCGGGCTGGTCGCGACGCTCGCGATCCTGTTCGGCAGCCTGGGCCTCGGCATCGTCAAGGGCGGCCATGTCGAGGAATTCACCACCGCGCTCAGCGACGCCCGCAACGCGCTTGCCAATACTGCCGGCTTCCGCATCACCACCGTCGCCATCAACGGCCGCAAGCAGCTGAGCCAGGACGAGGTGCTCGCGATCGGCGGCGTCAATGGCCGCTCCTCGCTGCTGTTCCTCGACGCCGACACCGTGCGCGCCAAGCTGAAGGCCAATCCCTGGATCGCGGATGCCACGATCCTTAAGCTCTATCCGGGCCGGCTGCAGATCGACATCGTCGAACGCACCGCCTTCGCGCTGTGGCAGCAGAACGGCCGCCTGTCGGTGATCGCCTCCGACGGCGCGGTGCTCGAGCCCTACGTCTCGCGCCGCTTCCTCAATCTGCCGCTGGTGGTCGGCAAGGGCGCCGACGTCAGGGCCCACGACTTCCTGGCGCTGCTCGACCGTTATCCGCAAGTCCGCTCGGTGACCAAGGCCGCGATCTTCGTCGGCGAGCGGCGCTGGAACCTGCGCCTCAAGGACGGTCTCGACGTCCGCCTGCCGGAGAACGACGTCGGCAATGCGCTCGCTGCGCTCTCCAGGCTCGACAAGGACGAGAAGCTGTTCTCGCGCGACATTGTCGCCGTCGACATGCGCCTGCCCGATCGGCTGATCGTGCAATTGTCCGAGGACGCCGGCAAGGCGCGCGACGAACTGTTCAAGGACAAGAAGTCCAAGAAGAAGGCCGGTGACTCCGCATGACCGGCCTCGATCGCAATTTGACCCCGAAGACCCGCCCGATGCAGAAGCGCACCGCGATGGTGGCTTCGCTCGATGTCGGCTCCAGCAAGATCGCCTGCATGATTGCGCGGCTGAGGCCGTCGCCGCCGAACGAGGCGCTGCGTGGGCGCACCCATGCGGTCGAATTGATCGGCTACAGCCAGATCCAGTCGCGCGGCGTCAAGGCGGGCTCCGTCGTCGATCTCGCCGAATGCGAGAAGGCGGTGCGCCATGCGGTGGCGCTGGCCGAACGCATGGCCAAGGTCCGTGTCGAATCCGTTCTGCTGTCGGTCTCCGGCGGCCGGCAGCATGGCCAGCTGGTCGAAGCCGCGGCCGATATCCGCGGCGGCTCGGTCACCTCGGACGATATCAGCCGCGTCACGTCGGCTGGCATGCGCCACGCCGCCGGCGCGGGCCGTACCGTGCTGCATGCGCTGCCGGTCGGCTACGCACTCGACGGCGTCAAGGGCATCCGCGATCCCAGAGGCATGGTGGCGCGCCAGTTCGGCGTCGACATGAATGTGGTGACGTCGGACGCGACGGTCGCCAAGAACCTGATGCTGGTGGTCGAGCGCTGCCATCTCAACGTCGAAGCCATGGCGTCGAGCCCCTATGTCGCGGGCCTCTCGGTGCTGACCGATGACGAAGCCGATCTCGGCGCTGCCGTCGTCGAGATGGGCGCGGGATCGACCACGATCGCGACATACTCCGGCGGACGTCTCGTGCACGCATCCGGATTTGCGCTCGGCGGGCAACACATCACGATGGATCTTGCGCGCGGCATCGGCGCGTGCATTGCGGATGCCGAGCGAATCAAGACCTTATACGGCACGGTGCTGACCGGCGGTTCGGACTCGCGCGAGCTGATGTCCGTTCCCACCGCAGGCGATGATCGGGAGACACCGCAAATCGTGTCCCGCGCCACGATTGCGAACATTGTCCGGCATCGCGCCGAGGAGATTTTCGAAATGGTCCGTGACCGGCTCGCGGATTCCCCCTTTGCGGCAGAGCCGAGGGCGCGCGTGGTGTTGAGCGGCGGCGCCTCGCAGCTCACCGGCACCGTCGAGCTTGCCACCCGCATCCTGAACCGTCAGGTCCGCATCGGCCGTCCGCTCGGCTTCGGCCGGCTGCCGAACGAGGCGAAGGGCGCCTCGTTCTCGGTGCCCACGGGCCTCCTGGTCTATCCGCAATACGCACATCTTGAACATGTCGAACCGCGGCGCACGCGGCAGCTCAGGACAGGGACAGACGGTTACTTCGGAAAGGTCGGACGATGGCTTCGCGAGGGCTTCTGATGACCGAACCCCGGCTCACAGCATTTTCACCAGCTCCGGCGGCCAGCGGCCGGGACGAACCAACGCGCGCATAATCGAGAGAGGCAACCATGGCACTCAATCTGACACCCCCTGACATCAGCGAGCTGAAACCGCGGATCACCGTCTTCGGCGTCGGCGGCGCGGGTGGTAATGCCGTCAACAACATGATCACCGCCGGGTTGCAGGGCGTCGACTTCGTCGTCGCCAACACCGACGCGCAGGCGCTGACCATGTCGAAGGCGCAGCGCATCGTGCAGATGGGCACCCAGGTCACCCAGGGCCTCGGCGCCGGTTCGCAGCCCGACGTCGGCGCTGCGGCCGCGCAGGAGGTGATGGACGAGCTGCGCGATCACCTCACGGGCGCCAACATGGTGTTCGTCACCGCCGGCATGGGCGGCGGCACCGGCACCGGTGCTGCACCCGTGATCGCGAAGGCCGCTCGCGAGATGGGAATCCTCACCGTCGGCGTGGTGACCAAGCCGTTCCACTTCGAAGGTCAGCGCCGCATGCGCACCGCCGAGCACGGCATCGCCGAGCTGCACAAGGTGGTCGACACGCTGCTGATCATCCCGAACCAGAACCTGTTCCGGGTCGCCAACGAGAAGACCACCTTCGCCGACGCCTTCGCGATGGCCGACCAGGTGCTCTACTCGGGCGTCGCCTGCATCACCGACCTGATGGTCAAGGAAGGCCTGATCAACCTCGACTTCGCCGACGTCCGCGCCGTGATGCGTGAGATGGGCAAGGCGATGATGGGCACCGGCGAAGCCACCGGCGAGAAGCGCGCGCTGACCGCCGCGGAAGCCGCGATCGCCAACCCGCTGATCGACGACAGCTCGATGAAGGGCGCCCGCGGCCTCCTGATCTCGATCACGGGCGGCAAGGACCTGACCCTGTTCGAGGTCGACGAAGCCGCCACCCGCATCCGCGAAGAGGTCGACGCCGACGCCAACATCATCGTCGGCGCCACGTTCGACGAATCGCTCGACGGCGTCATTCGCGTCTCGGTGGTCGCCACCGGTATCGAGCAGGCCGCCATCGCCTCCCGCGCCCAGGCTCCCGCCGCGCAGCAGTCGGGCGGTTCGCCGGAGAGCCGGCTGGCCGATCTGACCGCCCGCCTGCGTGCCGACAATCAGCGCATGGCCGAGCGTGCCCAGAAGCTGGAACCGTCGACCGGCGTGACGGTCGCGCCGATCGCGGCTCCGGCCGCTCCGCAGCAGCGTCCGGCCGTCGAGCGCGCCGCGCTCGCGGCGATTGCCGCCGCGGTTGCTCCCGACAGCGCGCCGGCTGCCCAGGCGCCGATGCAGCCGGCCTCTTACGGTGACGTCACCGTGCGGCCGATTGCCCAGAAGCCCTCGTTGTTCCCGGACCACGAGGCCGCCCGGGCCGAGCAGCATGAGCCGATGCCGCCCGAGACCTTCATCCCGCAGGCGGCGGAACGGTCGCCGGTCCGTGCTCCGCGGATGCCGAAGTTCGAGGATCTGCCGATGCCGGCACAGGCCGAAATCCGCCAGGCCAGCGGTGACGGCGAGGTGGAGCACCCGCAGAAGACCCGCCTGTCGCTGCTGCAGCGGCTGGCCAATGTCGGCCTCGGCCGCCGCGACGAAGAGACCGAGCCGCCGATCGCGGCCCGCGCCTCCGGTCCGGCCATGCCGACGATGCCGCCGCTGCCCGAGCGCAAGCCGGCTCGCAGCGTCGCCCAGCAGATCTCGGCGAACGAATCGCCGGTATCCGAATATGCAAAGCGCCCTGCGCCGCAGGGTCTGGACGCTCATGGCCGCCAAGCACCTGTTGCCCCGGCGCCACAGGGCGACGACCATCTTGATATCCCGGCCTTCCTGCGCCGGCAGGCAAACTGAAGTTTGTTACAAGCTTGGCGACGAAGAAGGCCTCGGCGGGGAACCGCCGGGGCCTTTTCCTTGGCGCGGGCAGGCGATTGCGCCGGACAAACAAGCAACTGATTTTAAATGATTAATTATTCTTTCGGTGGTCTGATGGCGCGTCGCCGGGGGCCGTTTTCGCTGCCGCAATTTGGTTAACCTTGGGCGTGAATGCGGCGGAGATGGGGTAACAATCGGTAAAGAAGCGTGAGTTGGCGCGGTTTGGGGCTGTGACTATGGTCTGCCGTGACTTGGGGAGCTCAAGCGAGTCGGCCTTGGGGAAATTTGGCCACTTGAATTGAGTGAAGTCGGGTAGTGGGCATTATCGAATGAAGTTCAGCCGTCAAACCACGCTTCGGTCGCAAGCCACCGTGACTGGCGTAGGTGTTCATTCCGGTCTTCCTGTCAGTCTCACCCTGGGACCTGCACCTGTTGATGCGGGTTTTATTTTTGTCCGCACCGGTCTCGACGGTTCCGACCGCGAAGTCGTGGCCACCGCCGATGCGGTGATCGCGACCGAGTTCGCGACGGTGCTGGGTGACCGCGAAGGGCCGCTGGTTTCCACCGCCGAGCACGTGCTCGCGGCGCTGCGCGGCATGGGCGTCGACAACGCCACCATCGAAGTCGACGGCGCCGAAGTTCCGATCATGGACGGCAGCGCTGCAGCGTTCGTCGCGGCCATCGATCAGGCCGGCATTGTGACCCAGCCCGGCGTCCGCCGCTTCATCCAGGTTTTGAAGCCGGTGCAAGTCAAGATCGGCGAATCGGTTGGCGAGCTGCGTCCGTTCGCCGGCGGGTTCCGCACTGAAGTCGAGATCGATTTCACCAACCAGGTGATTGGCCGCCAGACCTTCACCTTCGATCTGTCGCCGGAAGGTTTCCGCCGCGAGGTCGCACGGGCCCGCACGTTCGGCTGCATGAGCGACGTGGCGCGGCTGTGGGGCGCAGGCTTCGCGCTCGGCGCGTCCTTCGACAACACCGTGGTGTTCGACGAGGCCCGTCTGCTCAACGCCGAGGGCCTGCGCTACGCCGACGAATGCGCCCGCCACAAGGTGCTCGACGTGATCGGCGATCTGGCATTGGCCGGCCTGCCGCTGCTCGGCAGCTACCGTTCGGTACGGGGCGGCCACAAGCTCAACAACGCGGTGCTGAAGGCGCTGCTCGCCGACCGCAGCGCCTGGCGGGTGGTCGAATCGGACACCGCTCGGCGGCCGCTCCGTGGCCATGTCGAAGCCGGTGCAGGTACCGTGGGCGGCCTCGTCGCCCCGGCCTACGGCCCGGACGTGTCCTGATCGCCCAAGTCCTGATCGCTTGGCCGGTCGGGCCCAATTTCCGTAATAACCACAGTAGGCTGTGAGCTTCGCCGGGTCGCCTTATTCCCGGCGGAATGGCTCCGTATTCGGTTGGTCCACGGTCATTTTTCGGCTAAGCAGGCCTGCGGTTGCGAGTAACGGCAGTCAAGGCACTGGAAATATTGCATCCATGACCGCGGTTCATGGGTGGAGTGGGGTCGCCGTTAACCGCATCAAAGGCGTCAGGTTTTACAATTCATGTCGGCAATGCGTATGGCGCTCGAATCACGCAATTCTTCTGACGTCTCCGGCCTGACCAAGGCCGCGCGCACGCTGCGTTTTGCGGCGGGCCTGATTGTGCTGGCCATGCCGCTCAGCGGCTGCGGCACCGGCGCGCTGTGGGACAAGTTCATGGCCAAGGACGACACGTTCGTCGATGAGCCCGCGGACAAGCTCTACAATGAGGGCTTGTACATGATGAACGAGAAGAAGGACCTGAAGGCCGCCTCGAAGAAGTTCGAGGAAGTCGACCGTCAGCATCCCTATTCCGACTGGGCGCGCAAGTCGCTGTTGATGTCGGCCTATTCGTTCTACCAGGCGGGCGACTACGACAGCTGCATCGGCTCTGCCACCCGCTACGTCACGCTGCATCCCGGCAGCCCGGACGCGTCCTACGCCCAGTACCTGATCGCGGCATCGCATTTCGACCAGATCCCGGATATCTCGCGCGACCAGAGCCGCACCGAGAAGGCGATCGCGGCGCTCGAAGAGGTGGTCCGCAAATATCCGACCTCGGAATACGCCACCCAGGCCAAGTCCAAGATCCAGGCTGCGCGCGACCAGCTCGCCGGCAAGGAAATGGCGGTCGGGCGCTATTACATGGGCAAGCGCGACTTCACCGCCGCGATCAACCGCTTCAAGACCGTGGTCACGCAGTACCAGACCACGCGCCACGTCGAGGAGGCGCTCTTCCGCCTCACCGAGGCCTACATGGCGATCGGCATCGCCGGCGAGGCGCAGACCGCGGCCGCGGTGCTCGGCCACAATTTTCCAGACAGCCGCTGGTACAAGGACGCATATAATCTAGTAAAGTCCGGCGGTCTCGAGCCGAGCGAGAATCAGGGTTCCTGGATCAGCAGGACCTTCAAGAAGATAGGTCTCGGCTAGGAATTGTCCTCGCATGCTGGCGCGTCTGTCGATCCGTGACATCGTCCTGATCGAACGGCTCGATATCGAATTTTCCCGTGGCCTCGCGGTGCTGACCGGCGAAACCGGCGCAGGCAAATCCATCCTGCTCGATGCCTTTGCGCTGGCGCTCGGCGGCCGCGGCGATGCCGGACTGGTGCGCCACGGCGCCGAACAGGGGCAGGTCACCGCCATGTTCGATGTCCCGAAGGGGCATCCGGCGGCCGGGATCCTGGCCGAGAACGGCCTCGACGACACCGGTGAGATGATCCTGCGCCGCGTGCAACTCGCCGACGGCCGCACCCGGGCCTTCATCAACGATCAGGCGATCAGCGTGCAGACCCTGAAGGCGGTCGGCGCCGCGCTGGTCGAAATCCATGGCCAGCATGACGAGCGTGCGCTGGTCGACGCCTCCACCCATCGCCAGCTGCTCGATGCCTTCGCCGGACACGAGAAGGACGTCGCGACGCTGGAAGCGCTGTGGGATATCAGGCGGACCGCCAATGCTGATCTCGACGAGCATCGCGCCGGCATGGAGCGCGCCGCGCGCGAGGCGGACTATCTGCGCCATGCCTCACAGGAGCTGAAGACGCTGGCGCCGAAGGAGGGCGAGGAGACCGAGCTCGCGGGTCGCCGCACCACCATGATGCAGGGCGAGAAGATCGCAACCGATCTGCGCGAGGCGCAGGAGGCGATCGGCGGCTCGCATTCGCCGGTGGCGTCGCTGTCGGCCGCGGTCCGGCGGCTGGAGCGGCGCGCCGCCAATGCGCCTGCGCTGATCGAACCCGCGGTCAAGGCGATCGATATTGCGATCAATGCGCTGGAAGAGGCCGACCAGCACCTCAACGCCGCGCTGGCGGCGACCGATTTCGATCCGGCCGAGCTGGAGCGTATCGAGGAGCGGCTGTTCGCGCTGCGCGCCGCCTCGCGTAAATATTCGACGCCGGTCGATCTGCTGGCCGCGCTGGCGGCGCAATATGCCGGCGACGTCGCGCTGATCGATGCCGGCGCCGACCAGCTGAAGAAGCTGGAAGCGACCGCCGCTGAAGCCGACAAGCGCTATGCGGCGGCTGCCGCCAAACTGTCGGCGGCGCGCACCAAGGCCGCCGAGAAGCTCAACAAGGCCGTCAACGCCGAGCTTGCGCCGCTCAAGCTCGAGCGCGCGAAGTTCATGACCCAGGTCGAGAGCAACGCCGCCGCACCGGGGCCGCAGGGCATCGACCGTGTCGAGTTCTGGGTGCAGACCAATCCGGGCACCAAGCCGGGACCGATGATGAAGGTCGCCTCCGGCGGCGAACTGTCGCGCTTCCTGCTGGCGCTGAAGGTCGTGCTGGCCGATCGCGGCTCGGCGCCGACTTTGGTGTTCGACGAAATCGACACCGGCGTCGGCGGCGCGGTGGCCGATGCGATCGGCTCGCGGCTGGCGCGCCTTGCCGGCAAGGTGCAGGTGATGGCGGTGACGCACGCGCCGCAGGTCGCCGCCCGGGCGAGCCAACATCTTCTGATCTCCAAGGACGCGCTCGACAAGGGCAAGCGGGTCGCCACCCGCGTCAACGCACTCGCCGCCGATCACCGCCGCGAGGAGATCGCGCGCATGCTGGCCGGCGCCGAGATCACCGCGGAGGCGAGGGCGGCCGCGGAACGGCTGCTCAGGGCGGCGACAGCGTAATCTCTCCCCCTCGTCATTCCGGGGCGATGCGAAGCATCGAACCCGGAATCTCGAGATTCCGGGTTCATCGCTGCGCGATGCCCCGGAATGACCACCTCAGGTACAGATCGACTCGTACAAGTCATTCCACTGCGGATTGCTCGCTTCGATCAATTGCGCCTTCCAGGCTCGCTTCCACTTCTTGAGCTCCTTCTCGCGTGATATCGCGGAGATCGGGTCGTAGTAGATTTCGAACCAAACCAGCTGCGTGATGTTGTATTTGGACGTGAAGCCTGGGACGGCCTTCATTCGACGTTCGTAGACCCGCCGCACGAGATCGTTGGTGATCCCAACATAGATTGCTCCGTCTCGTCGACTTGCTAGAATGTACACGTAGTACGACATGAGCCCCATTTCCCACACAGTCATTCCGGGGCGATGCGAAGCATCGAACCCGGAATCTCGAGATTCCGGGTTCGGTCCTGACGGACCGCCCCGGAATGACGAAAAACTATAGCGCGCCCGTCGCATGGCTAAAGCAGCAAAAAAGAAAGAACTCTCCGACGTCGACAAGCTCACCAAGGCCCAGGCCAAGGTCGAGTTGATGCGCCTTGCGCTCGAGCTCGAAGGCCATGACAAGCGCTACTACCAGGACGATGCGCCGAGCGTCACCGATGCCGAATACGACGTGCTGCGGCAGCGTTATAATGCGATCGAGAAGCGTTTCCCTGAATTCGTCACCGCGGAATCGCCGTCGCAGAAGGTTGGCGCCGCGCCGTCGGGGCGCTTCAGGAAGGTTCGCCATTCGCTGCCGATGCTGTCGCTCGACAACGCGTTTGCGGAAGCCGACGTGGTCGACTTCGTCGGGCGCATCACGCGCTTCCTCAAGTTGCCGGACGACAAGATCGATTTCTCGGCCGAGCCGAAGATCGACGGGCTCTCGATGTCGCTGCGCTACGAGGGCGGCGACCTCGTCACCGCGGCAACCCGCGGCGACGGCGCCGAGGGCGAGGACGTCACCGCCAATATCCGCACGCTCGAGGACGTGCCGCAGAAGCTGAACGGCCGCAACGTGCCCGACATCTGCGAGGTGCGCGGCGAGGTCTACATGACCAAGAAGGCGTTCCTCGCGCTCAACGAGCGGCAGAAGGCGGCCGGCGACACCATCTTCGCCAATCCGCGCAATTCGGCGGCCGGCTCGCTGCGGCAGAAGGATCCCACAATCACTGCCTCGCGGCCGCTCGGCTTCTTCGCCTATGCCTGGGGCGAGATGAGCGCCATGCCCGCGGATACCCAGACCGGCATGATCCACTGGTTCGAGCGGTGCGGCTTCAAGACCAACCCGCTGACCAAATTGTGTCACTCGGTCGAGGAGCTGATCGCGTTCCATCGCAAGATCGAGGAGCAGCGCGCCGAGCTCGACTACGACATCGACGGGGTCGTCTATAAGGTCGATCGCATCGACTGGCAGGAGCGGCTCGGCTTCGTGTCGCGCACGCCGCGCTGGGCGATCGCGCACAAATTCCCGGCCGAGCGCGCCATGACGGTGCTGCGCGACATCGAGATCCAGGTCGGGCGCACCGGTTCATTCACGCCGGTCGGCAAGCTCGAGCCGGTCGGTGTCGGCGGCGTGATCGTGCAGAACGTCACGCTGCACAATGAGGATTACATCAAGGGCATCGGCAACAAGGGCGAGGTGCTGCGCGAGGGGCGCGACATCAGGATCGGCGACACCGTGGTGATCCAGCGCGCCGGCGACGTGATCCCGCAGGTCGTCGACGTCGTGATCGACAAGCGGCCGAAGAACGCGAAGGAATTCCACTTCCCGAAGAAATGTCCGTGCCCCCTGCACACCGACGTGGTGCGCGAGGAGACCGCGGCCGGTGAGGAAGGCTCGCGCGCCCGCTGCACCGGCGAGTTCGCCTGTCCGTTCCAGAAGGTCGAGCACCTCATTCTGTTCGTGTCGCGCCGCGCCTTCGACATCGACGGTCTCGGCGTGAAACAGTTGCAATATTTCTTCGACGAGGGATGGGTCAAGGAGCCGGCTGATATCTTCACGCTGCAAAAGCGCAACGCGAAGCTGAAGCTGGAGGACATCGAAGGCTACGGCGAGACCTCGGTGGGCAATCTGTTCGCCGCGATCGACAGCCGCCGCAGGATCGGCCTGGAGCGCTTCATCTACGCGCTCGGGATGCGCCATGTCGGCGAGACCACCGCGCTGGCACTGGCGCGCGGCTATGGCTCGTGGGACGCGTTCCACGACGCCTGCCTCAAGGTCGCCAAGGGCGACGAGGAGGCAATGGCGGAGATGGATGCGCTCGACCAGATCGGCGACACCGTGATCAAGAGCATCGCCGACTATTTCGGCGAGAGCCACAATCGCGGCATCGTCGAGCGGCTGACCGGGGAGCTCGACGAGATCATCGACGCCGAGAAGCCGAAGAGCAGTTCGGCGGTGGCCGGCAAGACCGTGGTGTTCACCGGATCGCTCGAAAAGATGACGCGCGACGAGGCCAAGGCGACGGCCGAGCGGCTAGGCGCCAAGGCGGCCGGCTCCGTGTCGAAGAAGACCGACTATGTCGTCGCGGGGCCGGGCGCCGGCTCGAAGCTTGCCGAAGCGCAGAAGCATGGCGTCCAGGTGCTGACCGAGGACGAGTGGCTGAAGCTGATCGGGGAGTAGGATGTCCGTCATTCCGGGGCGCCTCGAGGAGGCGAACCCGGAATCTCGAGATTCTCAGGTGCGCAATTGCGCACCATAGTTCGATGCTGCGCATCGCCCCGGAATGACGAACTGCTCACATCATCCCCTGCTCATCCTCCTCGGCCTGCGCGATCAGTTCCTCGCTCACCACCACCTGCCGCCGCGGCACCACGAAGATCATGGTGCAGGCGCACGCGATCGAGATCGCGAAGATCGCCGCGGTCAACGGCAGCGTCGTGGTGGAGTGGCCGCCGAGATAGGCGCCGAACTGCGAGATCAGCGAACCGATGCCCTGCTGCAGGAAGCCCATGGCGCCCGAGGCGGTGCCGGCGGCCTCGGGGCGGATGCTGATGGCGCCGGCGGCGGAATTGGCCATCACGAAGGCGTTGGCGATCATCACGATCATCTGGGTGCCGAACAGCCAGAGCGGGGCCTGGTTTACTCCAGTAAAACTCCAGACCAGGTTCAACAGGCTGCCGCCGACTTGCAGCGCGAGGCCGAACCAGATCAGTTTCTCCAGCGAGTGCCGCGGCGCGAAGCGCACGCACAGGAGATTGCCGACGAAGTAGCCGAACCCCGTCATCGCGAACCACGCGCCATATTCGGCACTGGTCCGGCCCATCTGGGTCACCACGATGTAGGGGCCGCCGCCGGCGAAGGCGAAGATGATCTGTGACGCCAGCACCTGGCACAACAGGTAGCCGACGAAGGCGCGGTTCGTCATCAGCTTGCCGAGGTCGCCGCGAAAGCTGGAGCTGTCGGCGCGGTCGCGACGGGTTTCCGGCAGCGCCAGCGCGATGAAGATCGTGGTGCTCAGCGACGCGGCGGTGATGAGATAGAGGATCGCGCGCCAGCCGAATGTGGTCTCCAGCAGACCGCCTGTCAGCGGGCTCACCATCTGCGCGATCATCAGCGCGGCGACGACGAGGCTGATCATGGCGCCGACCCGCTCGCGCGGATAGAGGTCGCGGATGATGGCACGGCTGATCACCATGCCGCTGGCGCCGCCGAGCGCCTGGAAGAAGCGCGCCGCGATCAGTTGCGGCAGGGTCTCGGCGAACACCGAGCCGACGCCGGCCACGACCATCAGTCCGAGGCCCGCGAGCAGCACCGGGCGGCGGCCGAACCTGTCGGACAGCGGCCCCATGATCAGCTGCGAAAGCGCGATGCCGACCATGTAGAGCGACACGGTCATCTGCGCGACCCCGATGTCGCGGCCGAAGGTGGTCGCCAACACCGGCAGCGCCGGCACCAGCATGTAGAGCGAGATCGGCGCCACGCCCGTCATCACGACGAGCATCAGCAGCATGACCTTCGATGTCGCGATGTTGTCTTTAGCCGCGCCGGGCGGCTTGCCCATCACGCCGTGCATTCAGGTCCGATCCAGCATTGTGGAAGGACTGTAGCGTGCCCGTCCGCGCGGAATACGGGCGTTTCGGCATACGCCCATGCGATTTCAGGAGACGCAGCGACGATGTTTCGTCTCGCGCAATAACCACGCTGTCGTCAGCCGCGAATTCTGCTGTCGTCCTCCGCGAAAGCGGGGGACCCAGTATTCAAGAGGCAGGCGTATTTGAGTTGATAGGCCGCGGCGTACTGGATCCCCCGCTTTCGCGGGGGATGACAGCGAGTACGAGGAGAGGGTGACAGTAAACTCGGCGCCGCTACCTCAACGTCGCCGTCGCCTCGTCCAGCCACAGCTTGGTGGCGTTGTCGTCGAGATGCGGACGCACCACATGCGCGACGCGGGCGTGGTAGTCGTTGAGCCAGCTCAACTCGTCCGGGCTCAGCATGCTGACCTCGATCAGGCAGCGATCGATCGGCGCCAGTGTCAGCGTCTCGAAAGCGTTGACCGGCTTCTCGGCGCCGGCAATGTCGGTGCCGATCACGAGCTCGAGGTTCTCGATCCGGATGCCGTAGGCGTCGGTCTTGTAGTAGCCGGGCTCGTTGGACAGGATCATGCCGCGCTTCAGCGGCGTGGTGCCGAGCTTGGAGATCCGGGCCGGCCCTTCATGGACGCTGAGATAGCTGCCGACGCCGTGGCCGGTGCCGTGCTCGAAATCGATCCCGGCCTGCCAGAGATATTGCCGCGCCAGCGTGTCGAGCTGCGCGCCGGTGGTGCCGTCGGGGAAGATCGCGCGGGCGATCGCGATATGGCCGCGCAGCACGCGGGTGAAGCGGTCGCGCATCTCGTCGGTCGGCTTGCCGATCGCAATGGTGCGGGTGACGTCGGTGGTGCCGTCCTCATATTGCGCGCCGGAATCGATCAGCAGGAGGTCGCCGGGCTCGATGCGGCGGTTGCTCTTGCGCGTCACGCGGTAGTGCACGATGGCGCCGTTCGGCCCGGTGCCGGCGATGGTCGGGAAGGAGACGTCCTTCAGCGCGCCGGTCTGGCGGCGGAACGTCTCCAGCGCCTCGACGGTGTCGATCTCGGTGAGGCCGCCGGAGGGCGCCTCGCGGTCGATCCAGGCGAGGAAACGCACGAGCGCCACCGCGTCGCGCTGATGCGCCGTGCGCGTGCCTTCGATCTCGGTGACGTTCTTGACCGCCTTCAACAGGCTAACGGGATCGCTGCCGCGCACCGGCTTGCCGCCGGCACCCGCGATCAGGCGGCTCAAGGCGTCGGCTGCGGTCGCGCTGTCGAGCGCGATCGAGGCGCCGCGCTTGGCGAGCTCGGTGAGTTTTGCCGCCAGCGCCGCGGGCTGCTCGACATCGGCGGATTGCTCGAGATGGTCGCGCGTCGAGTTGGACAGCTTGCGCTGATCGATGAACACCAGCGGCCGGCCTTCCTTCGGCACCAGCGCATAGGACAGCGGCAGTGGCGTATGGGAGACGTCGGCGCCGCGGATGTTGAAGGTCCAGGCCACCGCGTGGCTGTCGGACAGCACCAGCGCGTCGACGCCGAGCCTGTTGATCTCGAGCCGGATGCGCTTGAGCTTCTCGGCTTCGATCTCCCCGGAAAACTGCGCGCCGTGGATCGTGACCGGGCCGAGCGGCGGTGCCGGCCGCTCGTGCCAGATCGCATCGACCGGATTGCTGTCGACGGCGACCAGTTCCGCGCCGGCCTTGGCGCAGGCCGCCGCCAGCCGTTCGGCTGCCGAAGAAGTGTGCAGCCAGGGGTCAAATCCCAGGCGGTCGCCGGCCACCAGATGCCGGGTCAGCCAATGCTCCGGCGGCGGCTCGACCAGCGGCTCAACCTGCCAGGCCTTGCGATCGACCTGCTTGCCGGCCTGCAGCGTGTAGCGGCCGTCGACGAACAGGGCCGCTTCCTTGCTCAGCACGATCGCGAGCCCGGCCGATCCCGTGAAGCCGGTCAGCCAGGCGAGCCGCTCCTCGGAGGCTGCGACATATTCATTCTGCTGCTGGTCGGCGCGCGGTACGACGAACCCGGTCAGCTTGCGCCGCGCCAGTTCCTCGCGCAGCGCGCTCAAGCGTGCAGTCAGCGCTACGCCGCCTTCGGGCTCTTCGAACGTCTGGAAATGGGCTTCGAACATCGCCGTCGTACTCTCTTCGGATGGAGCAATGACCTTCGCGCGAGCGCGGTCAAGCATGACCATATTTTTGGCATAACTTATGCTTGAATATGGCATAGTGGAATTGACCGGACGATGTCCACTGCACGTCAACGGTCAAGCGTATGGGGAGTGTCCAGGAGTGTCTCAACTCAACGGTGAGGAGATGCACGATGCCTGCATTCACGTTTGAGAAGATCTCGCCGCCGGTCCGCCGCGGCCCGATTGCGCCGGTCGAACAGAAGCAGCGCGGCGTCATCGTCCAGATGCTGGACCGCCTGGTCGAGGCGCGGGCCAAGCGTGCGGCCGGTCAGGACAAGGTCGAGACCATCCGTAGCGATTCTCCAGCACCCGAATAGCTAATCCACACAGATCGCGGCTACCGTTCCAGATCCGACGCCTTCGCCACGGTCACAATGACGACCTTGCCGTCCTCGAGCTCGCGCACGATCCGCTCATCGGGGCCGACGATGCCGAGATCGAATTCCCGATCGGGCGTCAGCAGCGTCATGCGCTGGCCGGCGATCACGACGACGGTCATGTCGAGCGTCTCGCCGGAGATCGCCCATTCCCTGAGCTCGTTGCGAAACGGCTCCCTGCGCCAGGCGTCGGGGAAGCCCGGATCGCATCTGACCTCAAGACCATCTTCGGACGTGGTCAGGACGAGCTTCGACCTGGAAGGCTTCCAGTGCTCCTCCAGCAAGTCGTTCGCCAGCCAGACGCAGCTGAACGAGCGGCATTCCGTCGGCCGGCGCGGATAGGTCCGGCAGCCGCGCCCCGGCTCGCAATGCGGGCACCACGTATTGGCGGGCTTGGCCAGTTCCTCGATCGCCATCACCTTGCAGCAGAGCGTGCAGTCGCCGCACTGTCTGCCGGTCGCGGTCACTTCACGAAACGCAGCAGCAGGCTGCTCCAGCCCTCGATCTTCAGATGCCGCAGCGGCACCAGCCCGCGGGCACGGTAGGCGGCGATGACCGCCGGCGCCTGGTGCGTCAGCAGCCCCGAGAGAATGACCTGCGCCGACGAGGCAAGGTGGCGCGCCATCGGGCCGGCCAGTTGCCGCAGCGGATTGGCGAGGATGTTGGCTAGCACCAGGTCGAACGGACCGTCCTCGGCAAAGCGCGGTGCGGCAAAGCCGGTGGCGGGAATCACGTCCACCAGATCGCCTGTGCCGTTCAGCCGGGCATTCTCCTTGGCGACACTGACCGACGGCGGGTCGATATCGCTCGCCAGCACCTTGCCGTGCAGCGCCTTGGCGGCGGCGATCGCCAGCACGCCGGTCCCGGTGCCGAGATCCAGCACGCGGCGGGGCTGATACGCCTTCAGCACGTGGTCGAGCAGCAGCAGGCAGCCGCGCGTGGTGCCGTGATGGCCGGTGCCGAAGGCCAGCGCCGCCTCGATCTCGATCCCGAGCTTGTTGGGGGGTATCCGGTGCCGGTCATGCTGGCCGTGGACGATGAAGCGGCCGGCCGCGACCGGGACAAGATCCTCCAGGCTGGCCTTGACCCAGTCCTTGGCCTCCACGGTATCAAAAACTAAAGTAGATGCGACATCTTGCCGCACCACTTGGCCGACCAGTTCGCGCAGTAAATTTTGGTCCGGCGGCTCGGCAAAATGGACGGTGACGTCCCAGCGGCCATCCGGCCGCTCGAAGGCCGCAAACGCCGCATGATCCCCGAAAAACAGCTCGGAAAGCGCGTCTACCACGCGCTTTGCGGTCGATTCATCTGGAAGGGTGACGCTGGCGCGGTGTGTAGACGGGGTCATCGGAGGCCGGTAGCGCGGTTTTTGTTAAAATTTCAAGCCGGATTCAATCGAATATCGCGAGAATTGAGAGGTTCCCGGTTCAGACAACCTTAGATGTTGCCGTACTAGTACGGTGGCGGAACTGGGAACACCCTTCGTTCCAAGGCATCACAACCAAGGGCAGGGCTGCAATGAAGGCTTTTATCGTTAAGTTTTTGCGGAATGAATCCGGCGCGACCGCCATCGAATACGGACTGATCGCGACCGGTATCGCCATCGCCATCATCGCTGCGGTGAATGGCGTCGGCTCGGCACTGAGCGGGACCTTCAACTCGATCAGCGGCTCGCTGAAGTAATCTCTCGAACGGCGTTCTCAGGGAAGCACCGGGCGACATGTCGCCCGGTGTTTTCTTTTTGACCGGTTGTCCACTGAGCCACACCCAGCTTGTCGACAAGACATCAACTGCGTTTTTCCGGGATTGTCAGCGTCCATCGCACAGCCGGTCCACAGCGGCGTCCACCGGTTATCCCGTGTCGAGACAAGGCCTCTGTCCACCGCCGACTCACAGCTTCTCAACACATCCGTCCACAGCTTGTCCCGCGGCGCGTGATGCGTCGCCTACGAGAACAGCGCGCGATGGTCGGCCAAAATCGCCCGCGCGGCATTGTGGCCGGGGGCGCCGGTGACGCCGCCGCCGGGATGGGCGCCGGAGCCGCAATGGTAAAGACCCTTCAGAGGTCCGCGATAGTCGGCATGGCCGAGCATCGGCCGCGCCGAGAACAGCTGATTCAGTGTCAGCGCGCCGTGAAAGATGTCGCCGCCGAGCAGGCCGAATTGCCGCTCGAGGTCGAGCGGCGACAGGACCTGGCGGCCGATCACGCTGCCTGCGAAGCCGGGGGCGTAGTGGTCGACGGTTGCGATCATCAGGTCGGCGACCTCTTCGCGATGATCGTCCCACGATCTGCCGTCGGGCAGTTGCGGCGCGACGTGCTGGCAGAACAGGCTTGCGACATGCTGGCCCGGCGGGCTCAGGCTGTCGTCGAGCGTCGAGGGGATCAGCACCTCGACGACCGGCGCGCGGCTCCAGCCGAATTCGCGCGCATCGCGCCAGGCGCGATCCATGTAGCCGAGGCTCGGGGCGATGATGATGCCCGCCGTGAGGTGATCGCCCGGGCCGGGCAGCGCGGTGAACGAGGGCAGGGCGCTGAGCGCCACATTCATCCTGAACGTGCCGGACCCGTTCTGCCATCGTGAGATGCGCGCGCGAAACTCGGGCGCCAATGCGCCTTCCGGCACCAGGCGCGTGTACAGCAGCTTCGGATTGACGTTCGAGACGACGTATTTGGCGCGCACGGTCTTGTCATTGTCGAGGACGACGCCGACGGCGCGCCCCTTCTCGACGATCACCTCGCGGACGGGCGCATCGGTTTCGATCTCGACGCCATGGCTGCGCGCGGCACGCGCCATCGCCTGCGTGATCGCACCCATGCCGCCGATCGCGTGGCCCCAGACGCCCTTCTTGCCGTTCACCTCGCCGAACGCATGATGCAGCATCACATAGGCCGAGCCGGCCGCGTAGGGGCTGGCATAATTGCCGACGATGGCATCGAAGCCGAACAGCGCCTTGACGAGGTCGTTCTCGAAACGCTCGTCGAGCATCCCACCGGCCGATCGCGTGAACAGGTCGAGCAGATTGCGCTGCTGTTCCAGCGACAGCCGGCGCAGGATGTTGGCGGTGCCGAGCGCGTTGAAGGCTTCGCTGACCGCGGCGATACCAAAGCCCTCGACGACGTTCGGCGGCGCGCGCAGCACGAATTGCCGCAGCACGTCGGCGATGGCTTCGAGTTCCCCTGAGAACACGTCGATTGCGGCCGCATCCTGCCGGTTGAGTTTTGCGACCGACTCCCGGGTCCGGCCTTCGCCGGTCAAAAGATAGCTGCCGTCGGGTGAGGGGAGGAAGTTCTGCGCGCGCCGCTCGACGATCCGGAGGCCGTGATCGGCAAGTTTCAGGTCAGACATGATCTGCGGATTGAGCAGGCTCACCGTGTAGGCGGCGACGGAGTTGCGGAAGCCCGGGCAAAATTCTTCGGTGACCGCGGCGCCGCCGACCACCTTGCGGCGTTCCACGACCTTCACCCGCAGCCCGGCCATCGCAAGATAGGCCGCGCAGGTGAGGCCGTTGTGCCCCGCACCGATGATGACGACGTCAGTTTCGTTCATGTCCGCTTCAAGAAGCAGTGATTAGAGCATGTGCTGTGGCGCCGCAGCGCCGCGTCGTCAAGTCCGCGTGACCGCCGTTTCTTGTCCGTGATAGTGCCGTATGCTCAACTGAAATCCTCCGGTGGGGTGCCACCGGACCGTCCGCCTCCGGCGCCCGCCGGGTCCATGCCGGAGCTTTCATGACGTCTGAGCCGACCGCCTCGCGCAACCGGCTGGTGCTGGTTGTCTACACCGCCGCGATCTTCGTCAGCGCCCTGTTGCTGTTCTCGGTGCAGCCGTTGTTCACCAAGATGGTGCTGCCGCGGCTCGGCGGCTCGCCGGCGGTGTGGTCGGTGGCGATGGTGTTCTTCCAGTCGCTGCTGCTCGGCGGCTACGCCTATGCCCATCTCCTGATGAAGCTGAACGGCCGCATCGTGCCGGTTGTGGTGCATTTGGTGCTGCTCGTCGTCGCGCTCGTGACCTTGCCGCTGGCGATCAGGAGCGGCTGGGGCGAGCCGCCGACGTCCGGCTATGCGGTCTGGCTGCTCGGCCTGTTCGCGGTTTCGATCGGCCTGCCGTTCTTCGCGCTCGCCGCCAACAATCCGTTGCTGCAGGCCTGGTTCGTGCGCACCGGACATCCCAACGGTCCCGATCCGTATTTTCTCTACGCATCCTCGAACATCGGCAGCTTCCTGGCGCTCTTGTCCTATCCGGTGCTGCTCGAGCCGATGTTCACGCTGCGCACCCAGAACCTGATCTGGACCGGCGGCTATGGTCTGCTGATCATTCTGATCGCGAGTTGCGGCGTGCTGCTGTTGCGGTCGCCGGCCAATGTCGCCGCACTCAACATGCAGGTCGATGACGCCAATGCGCCGGCGCCGTCCTGGCCGCTGCGGGCGCGCTGGATCTTCCTCGCCGCGGTGCCGTCCGGCCTCTTGATCGCGGTGACGGCGCATATCTCGACCGACGTCGCCGCCGCGCCCTTGCTGTGGGTGCTGCCGCTGTCGCTGTATCTCTTGACCTGGGTGCTGGTGTTCCAGTCGCGGCCGCTATTGCCGCACAAATGGATGCTGCTGGCGCAGCCGCTGGCGATTGCCGGCGTCGTGATCCTGCTTGCGGTCGGCGGCGAGCAGAACCTGCTGCTCACGCTCGGTGGCCATCAGCTCTGCTTCTTCATCATCGCGATGGCCTGTCATGGCGAGCTTGCGCGCACCCGCCCGGCGGCGAAATATCTCACCGGCTTCTACGTCGCGCTGTCGTTCGGCGGCATGGTCGGCGGCCTGTTCGCGGGGCTTATTGCGCCTTTTACTTTCTCGTGGGTTGCCGAATATCCGATCCTGCTGGCGCTCGCGGCGCTATGCCGCCCGCCCGGCGGCGCGGAGCGGCTGCCGCGCTGGAGCGCCTGGTACTGGCCGTTCCTCGCGGTGCTGGCCGTGGCGCTGATCGCGCCAAGCTATTCGGCCGGCGACATCTTCAACTGGTTCGACGTGCACCGGGTCTGGGTGATCGGCGCGGTCGGCGTGCTCTCGGCGCTGCTCGCGCTCGCGCTGAACGCCAATCGCTGGAAGATCTTCGCCACCGTCGTGGTCGCGTTGGTGGTGCTGCGCGCCTATCCATCCGACGACGGCCGCGTCGAAACCGTGCGCAGCTTCTTCGGCGTGCACAAGATCGTGGTGACGCCGAACGGGCAGTATCACGTGCTGATGCACGGCACCACGATCCATGGCGCCGAGAAGTTCAAGAACGATGACGGCACGCCGGTCGCCGGAAAGCCCGAGCCGATCAGCTACTATCACAAGGACGGCGGCATCGGGCGAGCGATCACTGCAATCCGCGAGCGCAAGGGCGCGCCGCTGAAAGTGGCGGTGATCGGGCTCGGTTCGGGGACGCTGACCTGCGCGTCGATCCCCGGTGAGGACTGGCGCTTCTTCGAGATCGACCAGTCGATGGTCGACACCGCGCGCGATCCGAAATACTTCACCTACATCCAGAACTGCGAGCCGAACCTCAAGCCCGTCATCGGCGACGCGCGGCTGACCTTCGCCAAGGAGCCGGACGGCGTCTACGATCTGATCATCGTCGACGCCTATTCGTCGGACGCGATCCCGATCCATCTCGCGACCGAGGAGGCGATGGCGATCTACAAGGAGAAGCTGGCGCCGCAGGGCGCGGTCGTGATGCACGTCTCCAACCGCCATCTCGAGCTTGCCAGCGTCGTGGTCGGCATCGCAGACGCCAACGACATGAAGAGCTGGGTCTACAGCGAGGATTCCGGCCGCGACAACGAGTACATCTTCTCGACCTCGGTCGTGGTCTCCGCGCGCGAGGAGGAGGACGTCGGCAAGCTCGCATCGTCTGATGTCTGGACCGAGACCGAAGCCGATGAGAAGCAGCGGGTCTGGACCGACGACTATTCGAACGTGCTGGGCGCGGTGTACCGCCGCCTGCGCGACGGCGAGCAATAGGACCTGCAAGCCGAGCCAATCGCGGCGGCTTCCGCGCGATCATTCTCTAGCGATCGGCTACCAGCAGTCTGGAGAGCCGGGGCTTGACGATCGCGGCAAACATTCCGGGATCGTCGAAAGCCCTCGCCGAGAGCATTGCCCCATGAACCGATGCCATCAGCATCTGGGCCTCCTCGTGCGGCCGCTGGTCCAGCCGGAACAGATGCTGTTCCGCGCCGGCCTGCAGCACCGAGGTGAGCCATCCCGCAAGATGATGGAAATGGGCGCGGACGCGGGATGCGACCTCGTCCGGCAATATCGGCATCTCGCTGGCAAGCATCGCGCAGACGCAGAACGGCAGCGAGGCATCGCCGATGCACGCCCGCCAGAAGTTCACGTAAGCCTGCAGCTGGTCGGCCGGGCTTGCGAACTGTTCCTGAAGGGACTTCAGGCCCAGCTCGGTCTGCTGCCGGTAGCGATCCACCAGCACCGAGACCAGCTCGGCCTTGGTCGGGAAGTGATGATGGATGCTCGCCTTCCGGATGCCGATGGCATCCGAGATGTCGGCATAGCTGAATCCGTTATAGCCCCCGGCGACGATGAGGGGCTGTGCGACATCGAGAATTTTTTCAGAAGTCGAAATCATCACGTTCACGTCATGCCTACCTTCCAGTAGGTAAATTCCAGAGGAAAATCAAGGCTTTCCTCTCCTCACAGGACGTCGGAGCGCCAGATTGACTCGGATTTTGCATCTACCTACTAGTAGGAAGACAAACAAGGAGCCTGTCAATGCAAAGCCACCTTTCGACCCAAACCGCCTGGCTGCGATCCTATTATCTCGGGCGCGCCATCTTCTCGGTCGCCTGGGTCGCCGCCGCCGTTCTGTTCAGCGGTCAAGCCGGCCCCGCCGCGGTTCTGTTCGTGATCTACCCGGCGTGGGACGGCATCGCCAATCTGGCTGATGCCCGGGTCAATGGCGGCCTGAAGGCCAACCCATCCCAGGCCCTGAATGTCGCGGTCAGCGCGATCACGACGCTCGCCGTGATCGTGGCGCTCAGCCACAGCAGCTATGCCGTCCTGGCCGTTTTCGGGGGTTGGGCGATCCTCGCGGGCGTGCTGCAATTGTACACCGGCGTCAGGCGCTGGCGTCATTATGGCGCGCAATGGGCGATGATCCTGAGTGGCGGACAGTCGGCACTCGCCGGCGGCTACATGATCAGCCAGTCCGTCGGTACCGTTGCGCCGACCATTCTCGACGTCGCTCCCTATGCGGGCTTCGGCGCGTTCTATTTCCTGCTTTCCGCAATCTGGCTCGTTGCCACCGGCTATCGCCACGCGCGTGCCTAGAGTCAAAGCAACAATCTGGAGCTCCGCTCCGATTCAATCGGAACGGAGCGGGCTCCAAGCGCTGTCCGGCAGCACCGGAGAGCGCGAGCTCGCCGTCAGCGCGACGCGACTATTTGTTCTCTGGCGGCGCCGCACTCGCGGAGGCCGGCGTCGAGGCGGCGAGCAGCGGCATCGTCGGCGTGTTCTCGCCGGCGTCCTCGTCGAGGAATTGCTCCACGCCGGCCTGGATCGACGACTTCGCGCTGTCCGGGCCGCGGTCGCTGAGATCGTTGTGCTGGAATTCGGTTCTGACCACCTTGATGCCGAGTCTCGCGCAGGTCTCTTCGTCGGGCACGACGCCCGGATCGGCCTTGAACACCGGATCCCTGGAGCGGAACGAAAGGATCTTGATCCTGCCGTCGGTGATGAAGGGGACGCGCAGATTGTCCAGCGTGACGACCTTCTTCATCAGGTCGGGATGCTGCTTGGCGAAGAACATCGAGATGTCGCCGCCGTTGGAATGGCCGATCAATGTCAGCTGGCGATAGTTTGCGTTCGGATAGAGCTTCTTGAGCTCGTCGATCGCATACATGATGTTGAAGACGCCGCGATTGTACTGCATGCGGCGCCCGACATATTCCTCGCCGACCTTGGTGACCATCGGCGCGTCGGTATCGAGATCATGCTGAATGCTGACCACGAGGTAGCCGCGCGACGCGAACAAATTGGTGAGGAACGAGTACTCAGTGTTCTTGACGGTGTTGCCGTGGCTCAGGATCGCGACCGGCAGCTCGATCATCTCGGCCATCGCCTGCATTTGCCGGTCGCGGCGCACCGCGACCTCGACCGTGACGTTGCGGTCGTCACGCAGAACGTCGTGGAACGACAGCGTCGTGTGACGGATGGCCCATCTGTCCGTCGTGAAATAAGCGGCCATCGCCACGATGCACAGGCAAAGGACAATGATGCCCCGTTTCATGTCGACCTCTGATCTTGCCTACGTGACCCGCGCTTCTCGCCCTGGTTTCATCGGGCATGCCGCGTGAATCGGCCTCCAGGGACCCGGCGGGCGCTTGTGCCGCCGAATATCGGGCTAGTTTTACAATCAGATGACGACGCGACGACGGGCCCCGGCGCACGATGACGGGGGCGTTTTGCGACGGTCACAAGCGGGTGAGGGGAGCGTGAATTGACGGCGCGCTGCCTGCGGCGCCGTCAGTGGACCAGGAACGTGCGGCAGATTTCTTTTAACGCGTTTTCTTCATGCGAACGGCGCCCGCTTCGCTCGAAAACGCTCTAGTCCTGATAGGTGTTGCCGTAGAAGCCGCGCGGCTGATAGGCGGGGCGCGGCTGGTAGTAGCCCTGCGGCGCCGGCGCGTAGCCCTGATTGCCGTAATACTGCTGCTGCTGGCCATAGGCCTGCGCGTCGTAGACGCGGCGGCTCGACGGCGGTGCCGGATAGCGGCGATCGGTCGAGCTGCCGTCGGCCGGATAGATGTAGCCGTCATCGGTGCGGGCCTGCGCCGGATAGTCGCGCGGCTGCGGCGTCAGCACGACCGGGTCGCCGGCGGCGGCGGTGCCGTACTGCTCGTCATATTGCTGCGGCGCGCGGCGGGCGACGGCGGTGCCGTTGCGTCCACGCGGATTGCGCGCCAGCGCGACCTGCGACGAGCCGGTCAGCGTCACGGTGGTGTTGAGCACGCCTTCCTTCTGGACCAGCGCGTAGAGCGTGGTTGCGTTGTCGCGCGACAGCCGCACGCAGCCATGCGAGGCGGGCGAGCCGAGGCGGTTCACCGAGTCGGTGCCGTGAATCGCGTGCCCGATCTTGGTGAAGAAGATCGAGTGCGGCATCGGCGCGTCGTCGAATTCCTTGGAATAGTGATCCTCTTCCATGCGGAAGGCGCGGAAGCTGCCGTTCGGCGTTTCGCGCGACGGGATGCCGGTCGAGACCGGCCAGTGATAGCGCGCGACGCCGTCGACCGCGACGGTCATCTGCTGGTTGTCCTTGTCGATGGTGATATCGACCTTGGCGTGTGCGGCGCCGGCGGTGAAGAGCATCACGGAAGTGAACGCAATGAGGAACGAACGCATTTTACCTTTGGCCTCCAGGCCTGCTCGCGAAGCCGCGGCTCTCCGTCCCCGGCAATCAATATGCACGGAATCCGAACTTGGTTCCAGTAGCGGGCCAAGGCCGTGATCAAACGCCATGGTTAATCCCGCGCGCGGCGCAAACAAGGCCGAAGCCGGGCCTGCCTGTCACGGCGGGCTGACTTTTTCGCGAGCATGCCGCGACGACGGCCCAATCGGTCTCCGACACGCAACCATTTGGCCGCACGGGCGTTTCACAAACCCCCGGCGGCGCGTTCGCGCCGCGCATCAAGGAATCCAGATGAACAACACCAAGGTGAAGACCGCGGCCGTCGTCCCAGCCGGCCTCTCCGCGCGGCTCCTGCTTGCGGCCGCAGCCCTCGCTTTGACGCTGGTCGCAGTCCCCCATGCAAGCCATGCCCAAGGCATCGTCCGCGGCGCTCATGAGGGCGCCTATGAGGGCAATCGGGTCGCCGGCCCGGTGGGCGGCGTGGTTGGCGGCGCCGTCGGCGCTGGTGTCGGTGGCGCCATGGGCGCGGTCAAGGGCGTGTTCGGCATCCCGGATCGCGGTTACCGCCGTGGCCACCGCTGCCGCGGCTATTACCGCCACGGCCATTTCCACTGCTATTGATCGTTGAAGAACCTGTAGCCCGGATGGAGCGAAGCGAAATCCGGGTTCTGCAGGCTTGGCGATAAGGTCCCGGATTGCGCTTCGCTCTATCCGGGCTACGGGCGAGCGTCATTCCGGGGCATGCGAAGCATGAACCCGGAATCTTCGAAGTGACGGCGCGAGATTCCCCGATGCGCAATTGCGCATCTGAGGTTCGCGCTAAGGCGCGCCCCGGAATGACTTGCTTTCGCAAGTCAGTTCTTCAGCCGGTAGCCGGTTCTGAAGATCCACGCCACGATGGCCATGCAGGCGACCAGGAAGCCCACGGTCATGCCGAGGCTCAGCGGCACGCTGACATCGGCGATCTCGTAGAAGCTCCAGCGGAAGCCGGAAATCAGATAGACCACGGGATTGAGCAGGGTGATGGTGCGCCAGCCCGACGGCAGCATGTTCACCGAATAGAAGCTGCCGCCGAGGAAGGTCAGCGGCGTCACCACCAGCATCGGGATCATCTGCAGCTTTTCGAAGCCGTCGGCCCAGATGCCGATGATGAAACCGAACAGGCTGAAGGTGACCGCCGTCAGCACCAGGAAGGTCAGCATCCACACCGGGTGCTGGATATGCAAGGGGACGAAAAGCCCGGCCGTCGCCAGGATGATCAGGCCGAGGATGATCGACTTGGTGGCGGCGGCGCCGACATAGCCGATGACGATCTCGAAATAGGAGATCGGCGCCGACAGGATCTCGTAGATCGTGCCGACGAATTTCGGGAAGTAGATGCCGAACGAGGCGTTGGAGATGCTCTGCGTCAGCACCGACAGCATCACGAGCCCCGGCACGATGAAGGTACCGTAGCTGACGCCCTCGACCTCGGTGATGCGCGAGCCGATCGCGGCGCCGAACACCACAAAGTACAGCGAGGTCGACACCACCGGCGAGACGATGCTCTGCAGCAGCGTGCGCCAGGTGCGCGCCATTTCGAACAGGTAGATGGCCCGGATTGCGCGGTAGTTCATGGCGCCCTCACGAGGCTGACGAAGATGTCTTCGAGGGAGCTTTGTTTGGTATCGAGGTCCGAGATGCGGATGCCGGCATTGCGGAGATCGTTGAGCAGGCTGGTGATGCCGGTGCGGTCGCCTTTGGTATCGTAGTCGTAGGTCACGGTGCGGCCGTCGTCGGACAATTCGAGATTGTAGGCAGACAGAACATCGGGAATGGCCTCGAGCTTGTTCTGCAACTGCAGGGTCAGCTCCTTCTTGCCGAGCTTCTGCATCAAGGTCGCCTTGTCCTCGATCAGGATGATCTCGCCCTTGTTGATGACGCCGATGCGGTCGGCCATCTCCTCGGCTTCCTCGATGTAGTGCGTGGTCAGGATAATGGTGACGCCGGAAGCCTGCAGCGTGCGGACCACCTCCCACATGCCCTTGCGCAATTCGACGTCGACGCCGGCGGTGGGCTCGTCGAGGAACAGGATCTGCGGTTCGTGCGACAGCGCCTTGGCGATCATCACGCGGCGCTTCATGCCGCCGGACAGCGTGATGATCTTGTCGTCCTTCTTGTCCCACAGCGACAGGTCGCGCAGCACCTTCTCGATATGGGCGGGGTTCTTCGGCTTGCCGAACAGGCCGCGGCTGAAGCTGACGGTCGCCCACACCGACTCGAACGCGTCGGTGTGCAGTTCCTGTGGAACCAGCCCGATCATCGACCGCGCCGCGCGATAGTCGGCGATGATGTCGTGCCCGCCGATCGTGATGCGGCCCTCGCTCGGATTGGCGATGCCGCAGATGATGCTGATCAGCGTGGTCTTGCCGGCGCCGTTCGGCCCGAGCAGCGCGAAGATCTCGCCTTTGATGATATCGAGATTGATGCCCTTCAGCGCCTTGAAGCCGGAGCCATAGGTTTTCGAAAGATTGGATACGGAAATGATCGGCGACATGGAGGATCGAAAGCGTGAGGGAAGGGCGCGCGCGGACTGGGGCCCGGGCGGGCAAGATGCGGGTCAAGCGCAGATAGGGACGGACAATCCGTTCTGCAATCGCCCGCCAGGGCAGAAATTTATTCCGCGGCGTGCGCTCTGACGGGCAGTTCGACCAAGGCGACCATGTAGGTTTTCAGGTCGTCGGCGACTTCGGGGTCTGCCTTCAACTCGGTCAATGTCCGGGGACGGGGCAGTTCCTGTCCATCGTCCCTTAGGCCCTCGGCATAGAGCTCCAGCGCCTCAGGGGCATTGCGCAAAGCCTCGTCGATATCATTGCCCGCGGAAGTGCAGCCGGGCAGGTCCGGAAACCAGACGCCTACGGCGTAGTCCGGTCCGGCGTCCTCAATGATGGCAACGTAGTGAGCCAAGGTGTGCCTCAATCGGGTTTCCAGCCCGCTCCCCTATAAATGGCACGCACCAAGCCTTTTCCCAAGTCCTTCTTGGGGTGCGGAACGACCAGCGTTTCGCCCGATCGGGGGTTCTTGAAGACGTGGTGAGAACCGGCAACGCGGACGAGGCTCCATCCCTCTCGCTCCAGGCGCCGAATGATATCGCGACTGTTGGTCAACATGGCAATTCCGAGAACCAAGCAATCCGGACATGATGGTCCGAATCATACCGCGTTAAGTGAGCGGCATCAGGCTAGTGCTTCTTCGCTGACTTCGCCGGCTTCTTGGCGGCGGCCGCCGGGGCGGGGTGCGCGGGCGGCGCGCTGTCGGCGAGCTTCGCGACCAGCATGATCTGCACCTGGTTGTTGACCGGCGCGTTGGGCTTGGCGGGATCGAGCAACTGCTCTTCGCCGAGCCCGACCGATTGCAGGCGCTTCGGTGTGATCTTGAAGGTGTTGACCAGGATGTCGCGGATCGCGTCGGCACGCCGCTGGCTCAGCAGCACATTGTTCTCGCGCCGTCCGGTCGATTCGATGTGGCCGACGATCAGGAAGGTGTAGGGCAGCAGCGAGGAGTGCGTCAGCGCATCGGCGATCCGCCCGACGGTCTGATACGACTCCGGCAGCACGATCGGCGTGTCGACGTCGAACGCGATGTCGACGTTGAACGTCGGCAGCTTGGTCAAATCGGGGGCGATCGGCGGCCGCTTCGAGGGCGGCGGCTCGTTCTTCGATCGCGACTTCGATCGTTCGGCCACCTGCTGGCGCAGCGCGGGGACATCGATCTCGGCGTCTGTCTCGTAATGATTGAGCTTGGCGATGACGTCGTCGCGCGTGATGGCGGTCTGCGCACGCGCCGGCGCAATCGGCATCGCCAGCAAAGCCAGCGTGCCCAGCAGGGCCAAGAGGCCAGGATCGCGCAAGCCTCGCCTCGACAGCCGCATCATTGATACCCCGCGTCATTGATCGCCTGGGTGCAGTTGCGGCTGAGGCCCTTGGCGCTGACGAGGCAAGGCACCGACTTGCTGGTCTCCTTGGTCGAGCCGCCGCAGACCTTGACGATCTCGCGGGTGCAGGCATTCGCAACGGTGACGCGCGCCACGATCCGCTTCTGGATCGCATCGAGGGTGGAGAAGTAGCTCTCCTTGCACTGCGGCGATATCACGTCGCGGTTGCGCGACAGGCATTCCTTGAGGCGGTTTGAGTCGAGGTTGACGCCGCGGCAGTTGGCGGTGATGTCTGCGCCGCAGGCCTTGGCCAGTTGCGCTGCAGAATCGCCAAAGCTCATCGTCTCCGCGACCGCCAGCGACGGCGCGGTGAGCGCGATGACAAAAAGGAAAAACCTCCCCCGGACCATGGGGCCATCTCAACCCATGAAATCAACTGGGGTCAAGGGCTACCAACAGAGAAGACCGTCAAAGAAGGTCGCTATTTCACACCCGTTGCACAAAGCTGTCGACCACCTTCTTCTCGCCGGCCTTTTCGAAGGCGATGGTCAGCTTGTTGCCGTCGATCTTCACCACATGGCCGTAGCCGAATTTCTGGTGAAACACCCGGTCATCCAGCGAAAAATCCGACGTCGTGCCGGTGGACTTCGCCACCAGCTCGCCCTCGATTACCATCGGGCCGCGTTTGGTGCGATTGAAGCTTTCGGAGGAGGTATCGCCCCGCGAACCCGAAAAGGACGATTGCCGCTCCTCGAAGCCGCTGCCGCCGCGGCCCCCGCCGCCGCGGTTGCGGTTGGCCTGGGCACGCTGCCAGCCCGGGGTCGAATAGCTCGAGCCGAATGATTCGAGGTTGTCGAAGCGCGAGGCGCCATACCCGCCGCTGCCGCCCCAGCCTGATCCGCCCTTGGATTCGGTGATCTCGACATTGTGCGCCGGCAGCTCGTCGAGGAAGCGCGAGGGGATCGTGGTCGACCAGGTGCCATGGATGCGGCGGTTGGTGGCGAAGTAGATCTTGGCGCGGCGGCGCGCCCGGGTCAGCCCGACATGGGCGAGGCGGCGCTCCTCCTCGAGCCCGGCGCGGCCCTGTTCGTCCAGCGTGCGCTGGCTCGGAAACAGGCCTTCCTCCCAGCCCGGCAGGAACACGTTGTCGAATTCCAGGCCCTTCGCCGAATGCAGCGTCATCAGCGACACCGCCTCGTCGCCGGCCTCGCCGTCGCGGTCCATCACCAGCGAGATATGTTCGAGAAACCCTTGCAGGTTCTCGAATTCCTCCATCGAACGCACCAGCTCCTTGAGGTTCTCCAGCCGGCCGGCGGCATCAGCCGAGCGGTCCTTCTGCCACATCTCGGTGTAGCCGCTCTCGTCGAGCACGATCTCGGCGAGCTCGGTATGCGAGGTGACCTCGCGCTGGGCGCGCCAGCGGTGGAACTGCATGACGAGATCGCGCAAGGAGCCGCGCGCCTTCGGCTTCAGCTCGTCGGTCTCGACCACGGCGCGCGCCGCCTCGAACAGCGGAATGCGGCGTTTGCGGGCATGGTCGTGCAGCAGCTGCACGGTGGCGTCGCCGAGCCCCCGCTTGGGCACATTGACGATGCGCTCGAAGGCGAGATCGTCGGCCGGCGAATTGATGGTGCGTAAGTAGGCCAGCGCATCGCGGATTTCGGCGCGCTCGTAGAATCTGGGGCCGCCGATCACGCGGTAGGGCAGGCCGAGCGTGACGAAGCGGTCCTCGAATTCGCGCATCTGGAACGAGGCGCGCACCAGAATGGCGACGTCGTTGAGGTTTTCACCCGCGCGCTGCAGCTCCTCGAGCTCCTCGCCGATCGCACGCGCTTCCTCCTCCGAATCCCAAGAGCCGGTGACGGTGACCTTCTCGCCGTCGACATCCTCGGTGCGCAGCGTCTTGCCGAGCCGGCCTTCATTATGCGCGATCAGATGCGAGGCCGCGGCCAGGATATGGCCGGTGGAGCGGTAATTACGCTCGAGGCGGATGACCTTGGCGCCGGGGAAATCGTGCTCGAAGCGCAGGATGTTGTCGACCTCGGCGCCGCGCCATCCGTAGATCGACTGGTCGTCGTCGCCGACGCAGCAGATATTCTTGAGCTGCGTTGCGATTGCCGCATTCTCCGTCATTCCGGGATGCGCCGCAGGCGCAGACCCGGAATCTCGAGCTGAGTCGTCATCTGCATCAGATTCCGGGTTCACGCCTTCGGCGCGCCCCGGAATGACGGGAGCGTCGGTTGCTCCCGGAATAATGTCGGACAGCGCGCGGCCCGGCCGCGACGGTGCCTGCGACAGCAGGCGCAGCCACAGATACTGCGCGACGTTGGTGTCCTGATATTCGTCGACCAGGATGAACTTGAAGCGGCTCTGGTACTGCCGCAGCACGTCTGGATTTTCGCGGAACAGCCTGATGTTCTCGAGCAGCAGGTCGCCGAAATCGGCCGCGTTGAGGATCTTCAACCGCTCCTGATAGGTCGCGTAGATCTTGCCGCCCTTGCCGTTGCCGAACGAGGCGGCTTCGCCCGCCGGCACCTGCGATGGCGACAGGCCGCGATTCTTCCAGCCATCGATCAGGCCGGCCAGCATCCGCGCCGGCCAGCGCTTGTCGTCGATGTTCTCGGCCTGCAGCAATTGCTTCAACAGCCGCACCTGGTCGTCGACGTCGAGCACCGTGAAGTTGGATTTCAGCTGCGCCAGCTCGGCATGGATGCGCAGGATGCGGCCGCCGATCGAGTGGAAGGTGCCGAGCCACGGCATGCCCTCGACCGCCTGGCCGAGCATCTGCCCGAGCCGCAGCTTCATCTCGCGCGCCGCCTTGTTGGTGAAGGTCACCGACAGGATCTCGTGCGGCCGCGCGCGGCCCTGGCTCAGGATATGCGCGATGCGCGTGGTCAGCACGCGCGTCTTGCCGGTGCCGGCGCCGGCAAGCACCAGCACGGGGCCGTCGAGCGTCTCGACCGCCTCGCGCTGCTCCGGATTGAGGCCGCTCAGATATTGCGGACCGGCCGCCGCCCGCGCACGCGCGGCGATGCCGCCAGCCGCCGGCTGGTGCTCGGGAACGCCGTGATGGGGCAATTTGCTCGGCTCGGTCATTGGCGAATCGTCTCGGCCCCACGATGGCACCGCAGGATGGTGAAGGGGAGCCTTCTTAACAGGGATTGAAGGCCATATAGGGCCTGATCGGCCGTTTTGACAGGTTTTATCGCGATCGACAGGAACGCTTTCGCCGGCAGCCCACCATCAATGCTGGTTCCGGAAATCAACGAAAATTTCGCGGTTTCACGCTCAGGAACCCGCGTTTCCCGGCCGGATTGTTTCAACAGGTGCGCGCCGGACGAAGGTCCGCGCCCGAGAAACAGCAAGGAAACGAAGCGGAGTTTTGATCATGCTGAGCTGGGTCGTCACGTTCCTGGTCATCGCCCTGATCGCGGGCATTTTGGGCTTTGGCGGCATCGCCGGCGCCTCCGTCGAAATCGCAAAGGCGATCTTCTTCATCGCCGTCATCCTGTTTCTGGTGTCGGCGGTGGTTGGATTGGTGCGCGGCCGCACAAGGGTCTAGCGAGGCCGCGAACCGGCGGCCGCTTCGCTTGAAAACGGCAAGTTATTTCGCCGAGGGCATCGCCACGTTGCGGCCGATGCCCTCGGGACGTGGTCCACCCGCATAGCTGTCGACGATCGCGCGAGCGCGGGCGCGGATATCGGGCGGAAACGGCGCCACCTTGCGCGCCTCCATGTCGATGTGCAGCGTGAGGTTTTCCGAGGTCGCGGAGAGCCAGCCCTCGGTGGCATGGCGCAGCTCCTCGAACGTGTGCAGCCGCTTCTCGTCGGCGCCGAGCAGGTGAACGTGGACTTGCACGGGATCGCCGAGATGAATTTCCCTGAGATAGCGGACGTGGCACTCGGCGGTGAAGGTCGAGCAGTGCCGCGCCTTCATGTAGGCCGGCCCGATGCCGAGCTGCAGCCACATCTCGTCGATGGCGCGGTCGAACATCACGTTGTAGTAGGCCATGTTGAGATGGCCGTTGTAGTCGATCCATTGCGGCTCGATCTGCATCACCGAGGATCTGAACGGGGCCGGCGGAAGCGGCATCTCGCTCGTGGCAGTCACTGAAGTCATGATCCATCCCCGGTTTGCTGGCGTTCGAGCATGAGCTTTTCTGTGACTCCGGCGTCCACTTTTTCAAGTCAGGCTCTCTTGACCCCTTATACAAGCTTTGCCACGGTCGGCTAAAGGTGGGAGGAAATTTGACGTGGCGACAACGATTTCGAGCACTGTGACGCGACCTGAGCCGCAGGCCCTGAAGCGCGCGATCGACGCGCTCGCGGCGCGGTTCGGCAACCGGCTCGTCACGTCGCAGGCGGTGCGCGAACAGCACGCCCATACCACCACATGGCTGCCGACCCAGCCGCCGGATGCGGTCGTGATGGCGCAGGAGACCGCCGACATCCAGGACGTGGTGCGAATCTGCGCCGCCAATCGCGTGCCGGTCATCGCCTTCGGCACCGGAACCTCGCTCGAGGGGCAGGTCAACGCGCCCGCGGGCGGCATCTGCATCGATCTGCGCGACATGAACAAGGTGCTCGAGGTGCATGCCGAGGACCTCGACTGCGTGATCCAGCCCGGTGTGACGCGGAAGGCGCTCAACGAGCATCTGCGCGACCAGGGCCTGTTCTTTCCGATCGATCCCGGCGCCGATGCCTCGCTCGGCGGCATGACCTCGACCCGCGCCTCCGGCACCAATGCGGTGCGCTACGGCACCATGCGCGAGAACGTGCTGGCGCTGAAGGTCGTGCGCGGCGACGGCGAGATCATCACGACAGGGACGCGGGCCAAGAAGTCGTCGGCCGGTTACGACCTGACGCATCTGTTCGTCGGCGCCGAAGGCACGCTCGGCATCATCTCCGAACTGACCATCCGCCTGCGCGGCATTCCCGACACGATCGCGGCGGCGGCCTGTTCGTTCGAGACGGTGCGTGGCGCCTGCCAGGCCACGATCCTCGCGATCCAGACCGGCATTCCGGTCGCCCGGATCGAGCTGCTCAATGCCGCGCAGGTGAAAGCCTGCAACAGCTATTCGAAGCTGTCGCTGCCGGAGACGCCGCTGCTGCTGCTGGAATTCCACGGCAGCGAGGTCGAAGTCGCCGAGCAGTCGAAGAATTTCCGCGACATCGCCGCCGAATGCGGCGGCGGCGACTTCACCTGGACCACCAAGCCGGAAGACCGCACCAAGCTGTGGCAGGCCCGGCACGACGCCTACTGGTCCGTCAAGGCGCTGCGCCCCGGCGACAGCATCGGCGTGGTCGCGACCGACGTCTGCGTGCCGATCTCGCGGCTTGCCGACTGCGTCGCCGAGACCGAGGAGGATCTGACGCGGCTCAATCTGCTGTCGCCGATCGTCGGTCATGTGGGCGACGGCAATTTCCACTGCTCGCTGCTCTGCGACGTCGACAACAAGGACGAGATGGCGCGCGGCGAGGAGTTCATGCACCGCCTGGTCGAGCGCGCCCAGGCCATGGGCGGCACCTGCACGGGCGAGCACGGCATCGGGCAGGGCAAGCAGAAGTATTTGCAGGCCGAGCTTGGCCCCGAGGCGCTCGACGCGATGCGGGCGCTGAAGCATGCGCTCGACCCGCAAAACATCTTCAATCCCGGAAAGATCGTCCCGGCCGCCTGAGGCGTCGTCACGCCGCGCAGGGTCCGCCAACGTCCGCCCGGCGCGCGTCGTGCGTGGAACTTTTCCGCCCGCCCGGCGTCTCTCTTGTGTTGCCGCGATGTGTGCGGTGCGCGGAAGGAGAACGCCGTGATCGGACGGGCAATCGGAATTGCGATCGTGGTCCTTGCGATGGCGCTGTCGGGCGATGCGATCGCCCGAGGCGGCGGCGGGCACGGTGGCGGCCATGGCGGAGGACATGGTGGCGGCCATGGGCATGGTGGTGGCCACGGGCACGGCGGTGGCCATGGACGTGGCGGGCATGGCTTCGGCCACATGCATTTTGGCGGCGGCCATCATGGCGGGTTCGGCCGCTCGCGCGCGATCTCGCGATCAGGCTTCGCCGGCCACGGCGCCTTCGCATCGCGCGGGGGCGGCAATTTCGGCCGGATGCGCAATGCCGCGATCGCACCAGGCCATATGCGCAATACGTTCAACTCGCTGTCGCGCAGCGGCGCATTGCGCAACGGCCGGCTGTTGAGCAACCCGGCGGCGCGCGCGCAGATCGCCGCGGCCGCGGCGCTCGCCGGCTGGCACGGCGGGGCGGTGGCGAACGGATGGTGGCAGCATCCCGGCGGCGGCTATGGCTGGGTCGGCCCGCTGTTCTGGCCGTTCGCGTACAATGACATCTACGACTACGCGATCTGGGGCGACGACATCGGATTCTGGGGCTACGGCTATCCGGACATCTATGCCGGCATCTTCGGGCCTTATGGTTATGACGATCTCAGGGGCTATCTGCCGGAGCGCCGGACGGGCCGCCGTTACCGCGGCGGCGGGCGCATCGAGCAGATGTGCGGCAGTGACAGCCGTTCGGTCGCCGGCCTGCCGGTGGATCAGATCGCGGATACGGTGCAGCCGACCGAAGCGCAATCGGCGGCGCTCGGCGAACTCGGCAGCGCGTCGCTCGCGGCTGCCCAGGTCATTCGCGCGGCATGTCCTGCGCAGGTGGTGTTGACGGCGCCGAACCGCCTCGCCGCCATGCAGCAGCGGATCGAAGCGATGGTCACTGCGGTCGGAATCGTGAAGCCTCCGCTCGAAAAATTCTACGGCCTGCTCGATGACGAGCAGAAAGCGCGGCTCAACGCGCTCGCCGAAAACCAGCGCAAGGAAGCCGCGGCCCGCGATCCGAGCGCGACGGTCGCCCAGAGCTGCGGCGCCGCACAGCCTGCGATGCAGGAATGGCCGACCGGCGAGATCGAGGCGCGGCTGCAGCTGAGCGACACCCAGCGCGGTGCGCTTCAGGTGCTGCAGGACGCCAGCGCCGACGCCGCGCGGAAGCTGAAGGCCGCGTGCCAGACCAACGAGGCGATGACCCCGCCCGCGCGTCTTGCCTTCGTTGCCAAGCGGCTCGACGTCATGCTGCAGGCGGTCAAGGATGTCCGCGCCGCGCTTGAGAATTTCTATGCCACGCTCAGCGATGAGCAAAAGGCGCAGTTCGAGGCGATCGGGCCGAAACGATCTGCGTAGAGTGTTGTCGGTTCGCGTGAAAACGCGGCAAGCGAGAGTCCCGCAGCCTCGGCTCTGACGCAATCAGAACCGAAATGGGCTTTATTCCATGAATTCGACATCGATTCGCGCGGGGATCGGCGGCCGGTGTGGCCGCCGGGCCATAGTGTGCGCCTCTTGCTCGGCACGGAGTGGACTCCGCGGTTCACAGGTTGCGCCAAGGCCAGCTATGCTTGCCGTGCTTTTTTCAAGGTGCGGCGATGTGGTGGTTCAACAAGGCGGGGCGCAAGGATATCTGGGACGATCCCGTCGAGCGTCCGCTCGGCGACATCGAGGCTGCGCAGCGGATCCGTGCGATCTGCCGCGATGCCGCCGGCTGTGCCGAGGCGGTCGGCTCGCCCGACAAACGTTCACCGAACAAACAGCAGATCGAGCGTGATCGCTACGAGCGTGCCGCCAAGGTCGCGATGGAGACCGCGATGAAGATCTCCGACGAGCTGGTGCGGGATTCCGCGGTGCGCGAGATCGTCGGTCTCTGCATGAAGGCCAATAACATCAAGACAGGGCGGGCCCTGTTTCGTGCCATCCACGCCGGCTCGATCAAGGCGGAAGTTTTGAGGGAGCATCCGACGCTCGAGGGTGAGCAGGCCTGAGGCCGTTCGGTCGAGACGAGTGCCCGTAGCCCGGATGGAGCGCAAGCGAAATCCGGGACGGTTCATCGACGCACGAGAAAATCCCGGATTGCGCGTCGCTTCATCCGGGCTACGCAGCTGAGTCGCCCTAAATTTGTAGCTCCGTCATTGCGAGGAGCGATAATGACGAAGCAATCCCTGCTTCCGCATACGCCACACGATGGATTGCTTCGCGTTGCTCGCAATGACGGAGGATAGTACGTAGCCCGCATGAGCGAAGCGATATGCGGGAACGGTTTCCCGGGTATCGCTTCGCTCACCCGGGCTACGGATTGATCCCATCAATCTCTACGTCTGCCCGCCGAGCGTGCGGACTGCTTCGTCGACGCTGCGGAAGACGTGGTCTCGCGGCAACACCTCGTAGAGACCGAAGCGCTCGAAGGCGTCCTGCGCGCGCTCGGATTCGAGCCGCGCCACCGCCACCGTCACGCCGTCATCGCGGCATTCGCGGAACAGGTCGCGCAGCGCCTGCGCCGCAGTGAAATCGATCTCGATCATGCCGCTGGCCTCGATCACCAGCAGCCGCGGCCTGGGTGTCGCCGCGCTGATGGTCTTGAGCACGCCGCTGTGGAAGCTTTCCGCGTTGAGGAACGACAGCGGGGCCTGCAGGCCGACGACGGCAATGCCGGGCGTGCGCTCGCCTGTGACGTGCGGGCCTGTCGGCCACCAGATCGTGGTGCCGGGCACATGGACGAATTCGGCAAGCTGGCCGCGCGTGGTGGTCCAGATGCCGTGCAGCAGCGACAAGGCGATGCCGACGGCGACGCCTTGCTCGATCGGCAGCACGATGATCGCGGCTGCGGTCGCCACCACCAGCAGGAATTCATAGAATGACTGACGGAAGATCGCGACGATTTGCTTCACGCGAATGATGCGCAGTGCCACGAACAGCAGAACCCCGCCGAGTGCCGCATCGGGCACGTGCTGCAACAGCGTCGCGCCGAACGCGAGCAGCGCGAGCACGATGGCCGCGGCAATCAGCCCCGAAAGCTGCGTACGTCCGCCGGTCTCCGACACGATGCCGGTGCGCGGCGGACTGGCGTTGACGGGAAAGGCGCCGAACAGCCCGGACAGCAGGCTGCCGGCACCGGCACCGAGGAAGTCGCGATCGACGTCGGCCGGCTTGTCCGGATCGGACAGGAACGAGCGCGTCGTCGCCGCGGTCTGCACCATGACGACAACCGCGATCAGGATCGCCAGCGACAACAGTTTGACCCATCGCTCCGGCGCAATGTCCGGAAACGATGGCGTCGGCAGCGTTCCGGGCACGGTGCCGACCACCTTGACGCCCTTGCTTTCGAGATGGCCGGCGATCACGGCGACGGTGGCCACGACAAGGCCGATCAGCGCGCCGGGAATGCGCGCGCTGATCTTCTCCGATCCGGCGACCAGCGCCAGCACGCCGAGGCCGATCGCCAGCGTGTAGAGATTGGTTTGGCCGATCTTTTCAGTGAGCACCCCGAGCTTGTAGAGCGTCGGCCCGTCCGGGGTGGTCAGGCCGAGCACGCCGGGCAATTGCGAGACCAGGATGTGGACCGAGATGCCGGCAAGGAAGCCGACCGTCACCGGCGTCGACAGCAAATTGGCGATCCAGCCGAGCTTGAACAGGCTGCCGGCGATCATGATCGCGCCGACCATCAGCGCCAGCGCCATCGCGAGCGCCTGATAGTCTGGCGAGCCGGCGGTCGCCATCAGCGCGAGGCCGCCGGCGAAGATCGGCGTGATCGTGGAGTCGGCGCCGCACGACAGGAAGCGGTTGGCGCCGAACATCGCAAAGCCGATCGAGCCGGCCATGAAGGCAAAGAAGCCGATCTGCGGCGAGAAGCCACCGAGCCGCGCGGTCGCCATCTGCTCCGGGATCGCGATCGCGGCGAGCGTCAGCCCGGCGATCAGATCACCCGGCAGGTCGCTTGGCCGGAACGACTGCAGCGAACTGAAGATCGGCCAGCTGGCGCGCGTCTGACGATCCTGGCCCATCGGGGTCCCATGAGTATTGCGGCGATTCCGCAATAGTCCGACATCGCGCGGCCAAAAGCCAGCGGACGGCAGCCTGCGTTGGCGCGAAGGCCTAGCCGATATTTTGCAGCGCCGGGAAGGTTTCCAGCAGCCAGACGCTGACGCTGGACACTGCGCCGGTCAGGAAGCCGATGCCGGTGACCACCATCAGCACGCCCATCACCCGTTCGACGGTGTCGAGATGGCGCTTCATCCGCGCGAACAGCGAGGAGAACTGCTTGACCATGAAGGCCGCAAGCAGGAACGGGATGCCGAGCCCGGCGGAATAGACCGCGAGCAGGCCGGCGCCTTTTGTCACCGTGGCCTCGGCGGCCGCGATCGAGAGGATCGCCGCCAGGATCGGCCCAATGCATGGCGTCCAGCCGAAGGCGAAGGCCAGGCCCATGACATAGGCGCCCCACAGCCCGACCGGCTTGGGCGCGGTCAGCCGTCCCTCGCGCATCAGCAGGCCGATCCGGGTCACGCCGAGGAAGTGCAGGCCCATGATGATGATGACGATGCCGGCCAGGATCGAGAACTCGGCCGACCAGGCGCGCACCAGCCCGCCGACGAAGGACGCGCTGGCGCCGAGCGCGACGAACACGGTGGAGAAGCCCAGCACGAACATCAGCGCCGCCGTCATCACCGCGCGCTTGGAGGCCGCGGTGGCGCCGTCCTGGTTGACCTGCTCGATGGTCGCGCCGGTCAAATAGATCAGATAGGGCGGCACCAGCGGCAGCACGCAGGGCGACAGGAAGCTGACCAGACCGGCGATCAGGGCCGCCGGGATCGAGACGTCGTGCATCAATGAAACCTTCGCAGATAGCGCTCCTGTCTTGGCGTCTACGCGGCCAACAATCCAGAAGTTTCGTCGTCGCAGCCTTCAACTATGGTCACAGGGTCGTGTGCGGGGGCGGGTGCGCTCACGCATCGCGAGGAATGCCGGTGAGGTGAGCATGCCGCGCGGCTCCCTCCCCGCAAGGGGAGGGAACCCTTCCGGCGGTGCCTCGCTCACGCGTCAGTCACTGATGCGGATTCTTGACCGCAAGCGGCACCACACATTCGCTGTCGTCCCGGCCTAGTGCGCAATTACGCACGGGGGGCCGGCAACTGTTATGTTGGTTTGGTCTGCAGGTAGGGCTTTCGGTCTCGCATCATGGCATTGAGGACCGTCAGCA